>JAYUOR010000039.1:0-2222 GCA_043760765.1 Planctomycetota bacterium
CGAGATGGACAAGGCGCTGCACGCGGTTTTCATGGAATCCGCCTCGGTCATTTGCCTCGACAACATCGACCGCCAGCTCAAGAGCGCGGCTCTCTGCACCGCGCTGACCGAGCCTATCTACCACCGGCGATTGCTTGGCTTTTCGGCGACTGGCGCGCCCTCCACGACGGGCACGACGTTTTTGACAACTGGCAACGGTTTGGACATCGCTGGCGACCTCACGCGCCGCGCTGTCATTTGCTCACTGGATGCCGAGCAGGAACAGCCCGAGGCCCGCAGCTTCGCGATCGGGGACCTGAGGGAGTACGTGCGCGCGCATCGCCACGAACTCGTCGCCGCCGGCCTGACCATCCTGCGTCACTACATCCTCGCAGGCTGCCCGCAGCCGTCGCCGGCCCTCAAACCGTTCGGAGGCTTCGAAGGATGGTCCAAGATCATCCGCGGCGTGCTCTGGGGGATGGGCGAGGCCGACCCGTGCGCCAGCCGTGAGAAGCTCGTCGATGATGACCACGAGCGCGAGGAGATCGGACGCTTGCTGGAGCTCCTGGAATACGGGTTTCCGGGTCAGCTCTTTGCCGCATCACGAGTCAAGGAGTTCGCAAAGTTGAACCCCGATTCGGTCGGCCCGGCGCTGTCCGACCTGATCGGGCCCGATGGCATTACATCCGGCGCAAAGATCGGCAGGTTCTTCACGCGCATCTCGGGCCGCCTCGTTGGTGGGCTGCGGCTCGTCAACTCCAAACAGAAACTTGGCCACGCCATTCTCTGGCGCATCGAACGCGTCGCCGCGGCGGGCTCGACCGGGACGCCTCTCAAGTCGCAGGAGTTTCGTGATGATGGCCGATCTGACACGTCGGAAACTCCTCAACCCGAAAGCGGCCTTGGCGGGCCTCAGGATGGGCATAAATGAGGATGAGGAGTTTTGGGAGGATGTTTTCATCCTTATACACATGCGCGCGAGACACAGGTGCGGGCGGGCGCGCGCACACGCAGGCGCGCACGCGCGCGCACGCATGTAGTAGCTCTGGGGAGTCCTCAAGAAACTCACGAAACTCCAGGCGTCCGGCGGCGACTGCCTCTGGCGCGCTCCAAACAGGGGGTCGTGAGTTAGTGAGTCGCGGGCACGCTCTCTTTGCCGCCGAGAGGTGCAACGTGGGCACCATGCTGAGACGCGGCCGCAGCGTCTTCCCCACGGTGTGCGCGCTCGCCGTCGCCATCAGCCGCCTGGCCTTCACCACGTGCGCGCTGGTCTCCATGCGCATCGACGGGACCGCGGCGCGCCGAACTGAAGCTGGCCGATTGGCCTGCGCATCCCCGACGCCGCGCGGCACGACGCTGCATTGCACCAAGAGAGGCGAGCGCTTGGCTCATGGCTATCGCCGGCGAACGGGGCCATGCAATTGGCGATCGCGGACTTGGGCATGGCGGCGAGAAAGCAGCAGCCTGGAGCATTTCGATGTGGGGAGTCCGCGCTCGTCGCCCCGGTCTTCGCCATGCGCTTCGCCACCATCCTCGCCTCGGCCTTCGTCGAGCCCAGGCCCCGCGACAACCCCTGGCGCCGCGGGACCGTCCTGTTGCCGACTCCACCGAAGCCGGCGTCACCTCGAATTCGGCCGGGCGCGATGTCGTGCCCGGCGAAGTGTCCTTGGTCTATCGCAGCCGCGACGTCTACCCGCGTACGAAATCGTGCGACGTGCAATTTGGAGAACGTGAAATGATCCGCAAAATCAAGTTCCTTGCCCTTTTCCCGGTCGACAACCCCACACACTCTTCAAGTCCATTGTGGGATCTGCAGTTGGGTACGACGGACGGCAATACGATCGGCCCATTTGCCGTGAGCAGGGATGAAGACGGCCTCCTCCACCTAACCAGTGGCGCCGAAACCCTTGTTTGTGCGGAGCCGACCAGTCCAGGTTCAGGCCGACCACTTCGGGACAACGAGCGCGCTGAGGTGGAACTCTTCGCAACGAGGTCGCTGGCAGTGCTGGCTGATTGCGTGGTCACGCTCAGATGCTTGGACAGTTCGGAGGGGCCGGAACCAGATCACTCGGCGTGCGCCGTACCCGAGCCTGTACACGATGCGACGGACAAGCCTTCGCTTGAGTGGCCGCCCAAAGGTCTTGACTACCTGGCGCCCATGAATCCAAAGCTCGAAGGCTACGGCGTAATCGAACTGCGCCAGGTCGCCGAAGACCAGTTTCTGACGCCGGCGGGCTATCCCG
>JAYUOR010000040.1:0-5537 GCA_043760765.1 Planctomycetota bacterium
TCACCCCGAAGAGATCTACATCGACGCCTGCCACTTCGAAGCCGCCGGCCACACGATCCTGGCAGCGTTTGTCGCAAAGGCGATGTTAGAGAGTTGGCCGAAAGAATAGGGCAAGGGAAGCTCACGAGTCAGCTCCACGCGCTGGGTCCGACTTCGGACTGGGGGCGTACTCAGGCTCCGCTCGGAACTCTCTTCCGCGACCCCGGACTGCGGCCGGGTTCGATCGGATGGTCCGCAGCCCGCGCTGCGCCGAGCAATCGCCCTCCCTTCGGTGCGAGACAGTCAGGCCCTGCGTTCGACCGCCAACGTAGGACGAAGCTGGGGCTGGCGTCCGTGGCGGGGAAGTAGTTCGGAGCGGAGCCTGACTCCGCGCACCCAAACCCGGCCGGAGAGGAATAGGATCAAGCGGTCTCTGTCCCACTGACCGCCCACGGACGATGCCCATGTTCCTCCCCCACCTGGCCCTGCTCCTCGCCCTCGCTCCGCAAACTGCCGATGTGCGCGAAGCTCCGCACCAGCTCGTCACGCTCGAAGCCGCAGCGTTGCGCGCGAGGCCGACGTTGATCGGCGAGCTTGGCGTCGATCACGCGTCACGCCTGAGCAACGGCGGCGTCGAGTTTGCGGCTTCGGAAGACGAACGCGCGACTCTGCGGCGCCTCGGCGTGCCATATCGCGTGGTCATCGCCGATCTCGAGTCGTTCTACGCCTCGCGCCTTGGCGCCGGCCCCGACGCCTCGGGCCCCTTCGGCACGTGGCTCACTCCGCCCTTCGCGTCCGGCGCCATGGGCGGCTACTACACGTTCACGCAACTCGAGAGCGTGATGGACCAGATCGCGGCGCAGTACCCCGCGATCGTCGCGCCCAAGGTCAGCATCGGCACGACGGGCGAAGGCCGGCAGCTTTGGATGCTCAAGATCTCGGACAATCCTCTGATCGACGAGAACGAACCCGAAGTGCGCTTCGACGCGATGCACCACGCGCGCGAGCCCGAGAGCATGCAGATGACGCTGTGGATTGCGCTCTGGCTGTGCGAGCAGTACGGCACCGATCCGCTGGCGACCTATCTTGTCAACGAACGCGAGATCTACCTCGTGCCCTGCGTCAATCCCGACGGTTACTCCTACAACCAGTCGACGAACCCGGCGGGGGGCGGAATGTGGCGCAAAAATCGGCGCGTGAACGGCGGTGGCTCGTTTGGTGTCGATCCGAATCGGAATTGGCCGGAAAAGTGGGGTTTCGACAACACCGGTTCGAGCCCGACCTCGACTTCAGACACCTACCGCGGAACAGCGCCGGCCAGCGAGCCCGAGATCGCCGCGATGGTCGCGTTCTGCAATCAGCGCAATTTCAGCACGTCGATGACCGCTCACACCTATTCGAATCTGTGGCTGTATCCGTACGGCTACACGCAGATTTATCCGCCGAACAACGCGCAGTACGCCGAGGTCGCCACGCTCGCCACCGAGGTCAATCACTATCTGGTCGGCCCGCCTGCGTTCATTCTCTACACGTGCAACGGCGTCACGCTCGATTGGGAGCAAAACGTCCGCAACACAATGTCGTTTTCGGCGGAGATAGGCTCGAGCACCGACGGGTTCTGGCCGCCGACCAATCGCATCATTCCGCTGGCCCAGGAGAATCTGCTCGGCTTCCAGCGCACAGCGCTTGCCGCCGGAGCCTTCGTTCGTCCTTTGTCGATCGTGCGCACTGAAGTCGGCGACGGCGACGGCTTCTTCGAGCCCGGCGAGAGCGTCGAGTGGCGCGTGGTCGCGCGCAATTCCGGGAGAATGGCGACCAACGGCTCGGTCAATGTCGGCATCACGACTTCGAGTCTCGACGTGCAGATCGTCAACGGTTCGGTGGCGCTCGGCTCGATCGGATCGTTCGCGCAACTCGATCACGCCGCCAATCCGCTGCGACTCTTGATCCTGCCTGGCGCGCAAGGCGGTTCGTTGCTCAACGTCAGCGTGACGCTCTCGGCCGAGGGCTACACGCAAACGATCGATTCGAGCCTGCAACTCGGCGAGCCGATTCCATTCCTGCGCGACACGGCGGAAACGGATCTGGGCTGGACCAAGGGTGTCGCGGGCGACACGGCAACGTCGGGCCTTTGGGTGCGCGGCGATCCGATCGGAACGCTCAACGGAGCGCAACAGTGCAATCCCGAAGACGACGCGACACCTGCGCCGGGTGTCAACGCCTTCGTCACCGGCAACGGCGGCGGAACGGCGGGCAACGACGATGTCGACGGCGGAGCGACGACGCTTCTGTCGCCGATCTTCGACCTGTCTGGCGTCGCCGCGGCGACGGTTTCCTATCAGCGCTGGTTCGCGGACTTCACGGCGCTCGACGACACTTTTGCCGTTTCGATCTCGAACAACGGCGGCGCGAACTGGACCCCGCTCGAGAACGTCACAGCGACGGCGAACACTTGGACCAATGCCTCGTTCCGCATCAGCGATTTCTTGCCGCACTCCGATCGCATGCGTTTGCGCTTCGTCGCCAGCGACACGGGCGCGGGCTCGCTGGTCGAGGCTGCGATCGACGATTTGAAAGTCGAGATCTACGACAGCGCGCCGCGGCTCAATATCTATGGTGCGGTTGCACAGGGCGGCAGCGTGCGCTTCAACGTCACGGGGCCGGCAGGCGCGCCGATCCAGATGATCGTCGGCTCGCAGATTCCGCCCGCGAACGGGCCGTCGTTCAGCTCGTTCGGCTGGAATGGGCAACGGATCACCGGCGTGGTCCCCGCCTCGCGTCTCGCGGAACTGAGCGTTCCGATTCCGAGCGGCGCGCAGTGGGCCGGCAAGACGTTCTACTTCCGCGCGATCGTCGGCAGCGGCGCCGGCACGCAGGTTTCGAACTGGGCGAAACTCGTAATTCCGTAGCAACGGAGCGAAAGCGGCGGAGTCGAGACTGGCGGCGTACCCTCGTTACCATTTTGCGACACTCATGATGATTTTGATCGCACTGTTCTTCCTGGGCGGCGTCCAAACACCGGCGGACCCCATCGCTGAACATCTGGCGCGATACCGTAAGGCGGCTGGGGCTGATTCGCGCTGCGCCGAACTCGTCGCCATCGCCGGCCTAATCAAGTCGAGCCAAGCCCTCTCGAGCGAGGCGATTGCGGGCGCTCTGATCAATGGACTCGGTGATGAACTGCTGAGAGTGAAGGCCACTGCCATCGAGCTGCTCGCCGACAACTCCGCCTTGGACATCACACTTCCCGCATTGCTGCAGGCGGCGAAGGCTTACTCGAAGCGCGAGGCCGAATTCGAGAAGAAGATGAACGCCTTGAACGCGGGTTGGCTAACAGCGCGTCTCGCGAAGCGCTGCGGCGCTGACAAGACTATCGAGAACGAAATCCAAGCCGATCTCGACAGACAGCGCGCCAATTGGGTCGTGCTTCGGCAGATTTCCCTGTCCTTTGCCGCATCCGACGACCCCAAGGAAAGGGCGCGCAAGAAAAAAGCTGCCGAGGAGTTCGATCGACAGCTTGCCAACATCGACGAACTGAAGCGGATGGTGCAAACGGTTTCGGATAATCCGCTGGTCACGAGCGCGCTTGCATCAGCATTTGGCAAGCTCCGCGACGATCGCTCGATCGAGGGCCTCGATCTGATCGTGCAGTGCGGCGAGGGAGGCAGCTGCGCGGACTTGGCGATCGACTCACTGCTCGCATTTGGAACATCTCGAGCCTTGGAACGGCTCGTCGACGAACTCGACCGCTTCGGCGACTATCGGGCGAAAAGGGACGAGGCGACGCAATCCCTGCGCAGTCAAAAACCAGGCAAGAAGCCCGAGGGTTGGGCGGACTCCGTCTGGGAGAAGTCAGAGCACGACCGCATTGCAAAGCTCGTCGAGGTCTTCAACGCACGCGCGCAAGCCGAGGACGCATGGATCGATGCTTTGTGCGCGAAGCTGCGGTCTTTTGCCTCGGCGCACGGCCTGTCTGGCCCCCCGCCCTCATCCATTCCTGTCGAGCCATGGCGGCGCTGGTCCGCAAGAGCACGCGAAAATCTTTCCGCGTCGCTCCAGCCATCCTCCAAGTAGCGTGGGTGCTTCGACCCCGCCGCGAAGCTGGAGAGGGCGGCAGCTTTCGAACCCGGCTTGGTACTGGCGGAGCGGAAGCGGCGGAGTCGAGGCCGGCTCCGTACGCCAGAGCGGGCAGTCGACCAAGTATCCCAAGACGAGCATTTTCGCGAGCACCAAGTTCGTGCGTCCGTAGCGGCAAGTCCGCTTCCAGAGCTGCGTCCCCTTCGATTGCTCCGCGGGACCTCGGTCCGGCGGCGAAGCATGAAAGGCCGGCAGCTTGGGTGCCTGGATCAATACCCGCACGCTCGTGCGATGTCCGGTCGGGCAGGACCCAGCTACAATCGCTCTCTAGACGCAGCCGGTCCATTTCGGACACGTCGCGAATGGAGCAAGGTCATGGCGAGCGAACAAAAGCATCCGAATTCAGCGGCGGCACCCACGGCCTTCGATCCTGCGCGCTACAAGCAGACCACGCGCGAACAATGGCAGTCTGCCGCTGAGGCCTGGCATCGCTGGGGGCCGACGTTGGAACGCTGGCTCGGTCCCGCGACGGAGCAAATGCTCGACATGGCCGGCGTGCGCGCCGGTTCGAGAGTTCTCGACGTCGCGGCCGGCGCGGGCGGTCAGACGCTGGCCGCGGCACGCCGCGTCGGAGCCAGCGGCCATGTGCTCGCGACTGACATCTCGTCGAACATCCTCGACTTCGCGCTGGAGGAAGCGCGCCGCGCTCAACTCGCGAATGTCGCAACACGCGTGCTCGACGGCGAGGATCTCGATGTGCCCGAAGGCGATTTCGATGCGGTGATTTCGCGCGTCGGCCTGATCTACTTTCCCGATCAGCAGCGCGCACTCGCGGGCATGCGACGCGCTTTGAAACCCGCTGGCCGTGTCGCGGCCATCGTCTACTCGACCGCCGCGAAGAACCGATTCTTTTCAGGCCCGGTTTCGATCATCCGCCGCCGCGCTGGCCTGCCGCCGCCGGTCGCGGGCCAGCCCGGACCGTTCAGCCTCGGCTCACCCGGCGTACTTGCCGAAGTCTTCGAGCGTGCCGGGTTCAAGAGCGTGAAGACCCAGCTCGTCGACGCGCCGCTTTTCATGTCGAGCGCGCGCGAGTGCGTGCGCTTCGAACAGGAATCCTTCGGCGCACTGCATCAGATGCTCAGTAGCCTCGATGCGGCCGGCAAGGCGGATGCCTGGCGCGAGATCGAAACAGCGCTCGAGGAATTCCAAAGCCCGCAGGGTTTTCAAGGGCCCTGCGAGCTGGTCGTAGGCGTCGGAGTGAAGTAGGCGCGAGTTTCCGCGCGCCCCTCGTTTCGACCCAAGCCGATGTCGCGACTGCTACAGTCCCGCCATGGCCGCCCAACGATTGCTGCGCCTTGCGGCGCTGTGCTGTTCCCTCTCGGTCCTGATCCCCCACGCCACGGCGCAGATCGACCGCATCAACGGGCGCGCGTTTGCCACGCGCTCGGAGGTCATCGCGACGCACGGCATGGCGGCGACGA
>JAYUOR010000041.1:0-2218 GCA_043760765.1 Planctomycetota bacterium
CTGATTCGCGAATTGATCGGGCAAGAAGACGTCCGGATGCTCGAGGCCGAAACGTGCCGCGCGATCGATGCTGCCCAAAAAGCCGCCTTCGGCCGCGGAAATGCGCACGAGTTCGGCGCCGAAGGCTGACAGGATCTGCACGCGCTCAAAGCTCATCCACTCGGGCATGAAGATGCGCACGGGCGAGCCCAGCGAGCGGCCCACGGCGGCCAGCGCGATCGCCGTGTTGCCGGAAGAAGCCTCGACAATGGTGTCGCCCGGCTGCCAGGCGCCGCGCTCCCAGCCCTCGGCCAGGACCCAGGCCGCCATGCGGTCCTTGATGCTGCCGGTCAGGTTGAAGCTTTCGACCTTGGCGAAGATCCGCCGCGGCCTGCCGCGCCAGCGCAGTCGCAGCTCGATGAGCGGCGTACGGCCGACCATCGGCAGCACGGCGCGTACCGGGTTCTTGGCCGAGAAGCGCTCGAAGCCAACGGGTGCGCGGGGGCGCGCGCTACTCAGATCGATCGGATGGGTGTGGGCCGGCATCGCAACGCTCGGTGGGGGAGGTGGCTGTCGCCAGCCCATCATCGACAAGTCGAGAAATTCGCGCCCCTCGATTCTTGCCAGCAGCATGCGAATCAAAGCAGACTGCGCACAAGGTGTCGGGCAAATACGAACTTAGCCGGACTCTGCGTGCCTTCGTCGCCGCGGGGCTGATCGTCGCGATCGTTTGTCTCGTGCGGCTTGGCCCGGATTCCGGTTACGCGCAGGTCCGTGGCGTTGATCCTCAGTCCAGCACTTCGGCTGCGAAAGATCGCGCAACACAGATCGATGAAGAAGCACTCGGCGCTGATATTTCACAACGCTCCAGCGTGCCGATTGCCAGCGACGAAATTCCCGCGCGAGCGCGAGAAATCCAGGTCGTCGATCAGGACGAGGTCGCGGTCGAAGGTGCGCAGCTGTTCGATCAGGGAAGTTGGCAAGCCGACGGAAGCGGGCCCTACGGCACATTGCTTGCCACAACTGATGGCGCGGGCTTGGCGACGGTTGATGGCAGCATGCTCTATCCCAATGTGTGGTTGATCGCGCCTGGGCATCGCGTCGAGTATCTGGAAGTTCCTACGCAAGAATTGCGCTGGATCATCCATCTCGCGCGTGCGAATCGGATCGAGGTCGTGCTGCTCGGTGAGGCCGATGTCAGCGGCTTTCACGTCGAGATTCAATTGCCCGCTTCTTTCCACCAGCAGACCTTCTATCAAGAGCAGTACGTGCAGACTCCCGGACGTGTCGTCGACGGCACGCTCGGGCACTGGCGCCCTGAAGGCGACGGCTCGCGCTGGTCGCTCGCATTCACTCCCGAGCGCCGGGCCGTCGTCGATCAGATTTTCGAGAACGGCAACATCAAATTGTCCCTGTGGCGTTTTGGCATCGAGATCGAGCAACGTGTCGTTGAGCTGCTCGCGGACGGTCGCTCCGTACGAGTCGAATTCACACCCTCGCGGGTCCCGCCGTCATTGCAGGGTCTTGTGGTCGATGCCACCGCGAAGCCGATCAATGCCGCAAGCCTGTGCCTGGCTCCTGCGGGTGGAACACTTTCAATCGGCGAGCACAACGCCTTTCCGGTCTGGGCCCCGCGCACCATGAGCGCGTACGACGGAACATTCTGTCTGCCACGGCCGGACGATCCAGCCGAGCGCTGCGTCATCAGGAGCGCCGGCTTCGCTGCACGCGTGATGACGATAGCGGAGATCGAAGCCGCGCGAGGTCAAATCAGACTCGAACCGGCTCGCGTCGTGCTCCTCGATGTGCTCGACCGCGACGGCGAAAGGATGGAAGTCGGCGGGGCGAACTGGAGCGAGTGTGTTGAACCCAGTGTCCTTGTCGGCCACGATGTCTGGGGGATGGGCGACGGGAACGTCGGGCCCGCGGATGGCGGCCAACTCGCTGGCCCGGGCTGCTTTCGCTTCGATCAGTTGCCCAGCGGGGTCGTGCAGTTTCGCTTCAGCCACCACGACCCCGAACTGATCCTCGAGCACGACACGCGAGATCGAATCGTGCACTGGGTTTCGCCGCGCTCGGTCGACGAGCTGCAGCTCGGCAAGTGAACGCCGCGAGGTGACTACACGATGGACCGCAGATTTCTGTTCCTGGTTTCGAGCACGCGACGCGCCGGCAACAGCGAAGCGCTCGCTCGTCACGCGGCGCGCGCGCTTTCACCCAAGGCGGAGCAGCGCTGGCT
>JAYUOR010000042.1:0-2215 GCA_043760765.1 Planctomycetota bacterium
GCAACTTTGCGATCCCCGCGCAAGCCGCCGCGACATCTCCAGGAGCTTCCAGGTTCGAGCGCGGCAGCATCGCCTTGACCAGCGGGGCCAGTGCCTCGCGCAATGAATCGGGAGTGGCCGGTTCGGCGTTCTGCTCCGCGGCAGGCGGGTTCTTGGCGAGCTTCAGGCGCGCGCCTGCCCGGCCAAGCTGACGCAGGCAGATCTGACGCGAGATCTGCCAGGGGTCGATGGCTGAATAGCGCGCGAAGTACTCGACCTGAAGCGCCGCGAGATTCTCACGGTCGGGATTGAGCTCGGAAAGCGCGAGCAGGTTCGCGACGCAGGTCTCCAGCGGATCCTCGAGTTGCACGGGGGCCTTGCCGGAGCCGGTGCTCGGGTCCTTCTTGAGGAGCGCGAGGAAGCCCTTCTGGAAGAGGTACTCGGCGTCGTCCATCTGGACGGCGACGAGTTTGTGGTGACCGTCGTCGTCGTGCATCTCGCGCACGTTGTAGGTGCGCGCGCCGATCGACGTACAGGCAGGCGCGAGGAATACCGCGAGCGCCACGATCGCCAGCGGGCGAATTGTGCGCGAGTGTTGTCCTGAAGTCTGCAACGAAGACTCAGCAGCAGGAGCCGTGGATGGCTGCGAACACTTCGCGGGCCGCGGCCGCGACGCGTGCCGCAGTGAAGCCGAATCTCTCGAGCACCATTTCACCCGGCGCCGAAGCGCCGAAGCGATCGATGCCAAGCGCCACTCCGTGATCGCCGACGTGGCGCTCCCACCCGAAGGTCGCACCGGCTTCGACCGAGACGCGCGACTTGACGTGGTGCGGCAGGACGCTTTCACGGTAGGTCGCGTCCTGGGCCTGGAAAAGTTCCCAGCAAGGCATCGAAACCACGCGCGCGCGCAGGCCTTCCTTGGCGAGCAGTTCGCGCGCCGCGACGCACAATTGCACTTCGGATCCGGTGCCGATCAGGATCACCTGCAGGGCTCCTTCGGGAGCGTCCATCAGCACGTACGCGCCGCGCTCGACGCCGTTCGCCGCCAGTTCTTTCGTTCCGACGAGCACCGGCAGTTTTTGACGCGAGAGGATCAGGCAACTCGGCTTTTTCGTGCTCTGCAAGGCGACGCGCCAAGCATGCGCGGTTTCATTGGCATCGCAGGGGCGAATCACGTTGAGCTGCGGCATCGCGCGCAGCGAAGCTAGGTGCTCGACCGGCTGGTGCGTCGGACCGTCTTCGCCCACCGCCACCGAATCGTGGGTCCAGACCGTGATCAACGGCAAATGACTCAGCGCCGCGAGCCTGACCGGCGGCCGCATGTAGTCGGAAAACACGAAGAACGTCGACACGAACGGCCGCAGGCCGCCGTGGTAGAGCATTCCATTCGCGATCGATCCCATCGCGTGTTCGCGCACGCCGAAGTGCAGGTTGCGGCCGACCGCGCCGGAAGGATCGAACGCGCCGCCCTTGTCGATCGAGGTCTTCGTCGAGCACGAAAGATCGGCGTCACCGCCGATAAACTCCGGCAAGCGCGCGGCGAGCGCATTCTGCACCTTTCCGCCGGCGTCGCGGGTCGCGACTTGCGCGCCGGCGTCCCAGGTCGGCAGGTCGCGCGCAAGATCCGCAGGCAACTCGCGCGCCTGAGTGCGGCGCCATTCTTCGGCGAGATCGGGGAATTGCTTGGCCCAAACGGCGAAGCGCTGCGTCCAGGCGCGATGGGCCGCCGCTCCGCGTTCACGCGCGTTGAGCAGATGTGCGCCGGCGTCGGCGGGAACGTCGAAGAATTTCGCCGGATCGAAACCCAGCGCAGTCTTCGTCGCCGCGACTTCTTTCGGCCCTAGCGGCGAGCCGTGCGCGTCGCTGGTGCCCTGCTTGGCCGGCGAACCGTAGCCGATGGTCGTGTGCACGATGATCAACGAAGGCTTCGCGGTCTCGCGCCGGGCCTCGACGATCGCCTGATGAATTGCTTCGACATCGCTGTCGCCGTTCGCGACATCGAGCACCTGCCAACCGTAGGCGCGATAGCGCGCGGCCACATCCTCGGTGTCGAAGGAAAGCGACGTAGGACCGTCGAGCGAAATCCCGTTGGAATCGTAGAGATAGATCAGCTTGCCGAGTTTGAGGTGGCCCGCGAGCGACGCAGCCTCCGCGCTCAAACCCTCCATCAGGTCGCCGTCGCTGACCAGCGCATACGTGTGGTGATCGACGATCGCGTGTCCCGGCCGATTGAACC
>JAYUOR010000043.1:0-2213 GCA_043760765.1 Planctomycetota bacterium
ATCTCCTCGGGCGCGGGAGTGCCATTGACCTCGCTTGAAGCGAGCGCTCGCCCGTGAGTCGTCGTCTTGGGCAGCGGCGACACGGTCTGACCTGACGACGCGGCAGCGCTGTCCTTCCAAGTTGCCTGCGCACTCAATGCATCGACCGGCCGCGGCGAACCGCGCATTCCGAAATACAGCAGTCCCAACGCAAGTAGAAGCACACTCAAGCCGAGCAGAACTGTGCGCGTGAGATTCATGCGGAGTCAGGCACTTGTCCAGCCTACCTCCTGGGCCGAGTCGGCGGGCGGAAGCGATCGAACGGTAGGTGAAAAGAGGCCTGGCGCCCCGCGCGATTCTTCCCACAGAGCGGTGTGATATTGTTCCGCCAACCGCATGACGACCCACGGCAAGTCGCGATTTCGACGGCGCGCGCTGGCCATCCTGATCGGCCTCGCGGTGGCGTGCCTCGCCGCGGAGGGCGGGATGCGCGTGCTGCTGTTCTGGGACACGCTCGCGAAGAACAGGTTGGCGATCATGCTGCGCCGACCGGGTTACTACGCAGACATGGCACGCGACGACGCCTATTGGAAGTTGAAACGCATCTGGACGCCGCCCGAGAAACGCGAACGCCTGGAACGCTTCACGAAAATCACCGGCTGGGTCGGCGCGCTGATCAACCACAAGACGCTGGTCATGGCCGACGAAGCGCGGGTCGGGGAGCGCCGGCCGGTGCTGCTTTACGGCGACTCCTTCGCCGAATCGGTGACTGTGCGGAGCGAAGCCTGGCAAGGTCTGCTGGAAAGATCCGAGGAGGGCCGCACGCATGCCATGGTCAACTTCGGCACGTCCGGCTTTGGAACCGACCAGTCGCTGATGATGCTCGAGGCCACGATCGATCGCTACGCGACGCGCAAGCCACTGGTGATTTTCTCGCTCTTCCTGGACGAAGATCCCGATCGCACGATGCTCAACTTCCGCGGCATGCCCAAGCCGCGCTTCGAGCTCGAGCATGGTGAACTCGTTTTTCTGCCGCTACAGGAGCAGAGCGCCTATGTCTGGGTCGACAAGCATTCGCCCGGAATCACGAGCTACCTTTGGCGACTGTGCAGCGGCGCCGCGGGTCCGCTGCCGCTGTCCTGGCAATCGCGACTCAGTCCGGTCGCGAGCGACGAGCAGGTGATCGCGCACAATCGCGCGCTGCTGACGCGAATGCACAAGCGCCTCGAGGCCATGCACATCGAGCACATCGTGCTCGGTTTTCACGGCCGTATGATGCTCGAGGATCCACAGCGCTATCAGTGGCGCGAGGATTTCGTGCGCAAGATCTGTCGTGATCTGGGCGTGAACTTTCTCGCCACGGGTCCCTACCTGCTGAGTGCCGTGGGCTCGAACCCGAAGCTCTTGGGGCCGAGCCTTTTCGTCACCGAAGGCCCGGGCGAGGGCCACTACAACGCGCGCGGCAATCGCGTCGCATTCGAAGCCTTTCTTCAGGCGATCCACGGCCGCGTCGAACGCGAGGACACGTCAGGAGTCGCCGCCGCATTGCGCTCGGATGCGCGCACCCGTGAGCCGTTGCAGACGCTGCAGCTCTGCTCGCTGGGCCGAGCCGCCAGCCTGCACTTCGAGGGCGGCGGTGTCGCGCGCTGTTTGCGTGAACTCATCGACCGCTCGGGCGAAGGCACGAAGTTCCTCGGCCTGCGCCCCGAATTCGAGATGCCCGTGCGGCTCGAATGGCGCATCGACCGGCGCGCTCGCTTCGTCGCGCAGGCCAAGGCAATGCCCGCGGCGCAGGCGTCGGAAACCAATGAAGCGGTCCACATGCGCCTGCTCGTCGACGGGATCACCGTGCGCTCGTTCGATCTCGTGCCGGGGATAGCTGCTCTGCGCCTGGATCAAGCGCTGCCCGGATCGTGCACGTTCGCGCTGGAGGTCGAACCGGTCGAAGGCTTTGCGAATTCGTGCTGGGTACAGCTCGAACGTCCCGCGTTCCGCTGAAGGCGCGCGCAGGTGCACCCCTGCGGTGCCGTGGCAAGCGACCCTCGGACTCGAGCGCTGCGTGGATCGGCCACCTACGAAACTGCCCCGCATGGTTGTCCTGGATTCACACGGGAGGCGCACTCGCCTCCAGCGCGAATCCGGGACAGCCATGCGGGGCAGTTTCACCTGCCGGCGCATCCCGGCAGCTGCTCGCTAGCTCGCCCCGGTACCGAGTCAGGTACTTCCCCACCCTA
>JAYUOR010000044.1:0-5503 GCA_043760765.1 Planctomycetota bacterium
ACCGGCCCCGGACCCGTGACGATGACGCTCACCGGCGGAGTGCCGAATGGTTCCGCGTACCTCTTGTACTGCGGGCAGGCGGTGCTTTTGCCCCAGGAAGTTCCGCTGCCTTTTCCTGGGTTCTTGCTGCACACCACCTTCGCGATGGGCCAGACGCGCCGCCTGCCCTTCTATCTGCCCGCGGACGCCAACGGCACGAGCGTCTTCCAGATCCAGAACCCGGGCGGATTGCAGGGACTGAAGGCCTATCAGTTCCTGGTCGGCACGCCGACCGGCAGCTTCGTCGGCAGTTCGAACGTCGCGCAGTTCTGAGTTTCGTGTCTGCGCGCCGCGGCCCGTAGCTTGAGAACGGCCGCGGCGTTCAGACGCGTTCAAGCCGCTCGAACCACGCGCAGTGCGCGCGCAGTTTCGGCCGGATCGCAAGTTCCAAGGTCATCGCACTCGCCGCACAGCCCGCACACGCACCGTGCAATTCCAGACCGACCACTCCTTCGCGCACGAAGGCAAGGCGCACATCGCCCCCATCGGCGGCGAACGTGCCGCGCATTTCTTCGAGCAGCGCGTCGACTTCGGCCACACGCGTGGGATCGCCGCGATCCAGGCTCGCGGACGGCTTCGGGCTGCGTCGGAAGAGTCGAGTGAACAGGCTCATGACCAGATCGTGCTGCCCGCAGGCAGGCTGAAGCGAACGGATCCATTTTCGCGGCTCAGGCGCGAACCCGACAGACGCAGCGTCCCCTCGCGTAGCGCCGACTCCAGCGCGACTGCGGTTTCGCCTTCGAAGCACAGCACGCATTCGCGCCCAGAGTGCTCGACGCTCCAGCGTGTGCTCGGATCTGCGGCGAACGCAGCGTGTACGCAGCGCGCGACCACCGCGCAGAGCGTGGCGCAGCGCTCGTCCCTGGAATTGAGCGCAGGCAAATCGGGCAGTTCAAGATCGATTCCTTCGCGCGCCAGCACTTTTTGCACGAGCCACAGCGAACTTTCGAGCCCGCTTCGTTCGCGCCGCTCGAACAGCACATCGCTACCAAGTTCGCGCGCGAATAGCCCGAAGAGCCAGCCGAGCCGCTCAAGTTCTGCGGAAGTTCTCGGCAGATTGGCGGCGCCTGTCGCCGGCGCTTCGGGCGACGGGCGCTCTAGTTCGTCGCGCAATTGTGTCAGGTCGCCAGCAGCCGTTCCCATGTGCTCCAGCAGCACGTTCATCGCCAACGCGGCGAAGTCGCGAGCAGTTTGGGGGGCGCGCACGGTCATGACTCGCACCATTCTGATCCTTGAGCGCCCGGGTGGAAGCCTCGAGCGCGTTACTTTCACAGCCAGGTATGGGAATTCCGCATGAAAACCAGACGCCGGACTCTGCTGCTCTTCGCACTGCTCGTCCAGGCGAGCGCTGCCACACTGATCGCCCAAACGCTGCCGCCGCTTGCAACCAACGCAGGCCAGTTCGTCAGCGAGCGGCGCGGCGCCGCTGTGGCAGATGCCGGCGATCTGAATGCCGACGGGCGCGCTGATTTTTGGGTGAGTTCGCCCTTCGACTCGAGCGCCGGTCTGCAGCGCGGTGCCGTGCGCGCCATCTCAGGCCTAGACGGCAGCGTGTTCTACACGATCTATGGAGCGGCTGCGGTCGATCACTTCGGCTGGTCGCTGGCCCGCCTGGGCGACCTCAACGGCGATGGCATCGGCGAACTTGTCGTCGGTTCGCCGGACAACGACTTCCAGGCGCAGGACGCGGGCGCACTGCGTGTCGCGAGCGGTGCCAACGGCGCGACGCTCTTCAGTGTGTACGGATTCGTCCCTGGCGCCGGCTTGGGCGCGAGCGTGTGCGCGGCCGGCGATCTCGACGGCGACGGCCGCGCTGATTTTCATGCAGGAGCGCCGTTCGATTCGAGCGTCGGGCCCCTGGCGGGATGTGTCGACTCCTACTCCGGCGCCGGCGGCGCGCTGCTTGCGCGCAAGTTCGGCGCCCAAGCAGGCGATCGACTGGGCATCGCGGTCGCGAACGGAGCTGACCTCGACCTGGACGGCAGGCCGGAGTTGCTCGCCGGTGCCGATCAGCCGAATCTGGACACGGGGTATGTGCTGGTCTGCTCGGGCCGGACCGGCGCGACACTTCGAACGCTCTTCGGAAGCGCGCGCGGGGAACGCTTCGGCTGCGCGCTCGCGGGCGGGCTCGACATCGATGGCGACTCGACCCCGGACATCGCCGTGGGCGCCAGTCTCGCCACGCTCAACCACACGGCCACCGGTGCGGTGCGGGTTTTCTCCGGTCTATTGGGAACACAGTACTTCAGCGTTTTCGGAGCCGGACCGGGAGAGAGCTTCGGCTGCAGCGTGGACATGCTTCCCGACCTCGATGGCGACGGACTTGCAGAGCTTGGCGTCGGCGGCGCAATCGAAGCGGGCGCCTATGGCGCGGCGGGAGTCGTGCGCGCGATTTCGTCGCGGACGCAGCGGCCGTACCAGGTTTGGCGCGGCAAAAGTGGCGGAGATCGTTTCGGCGCGGCGCTTTGCGCGTTCCCCGATTGCGACGGCGACGGCAACGGCGATCTGCTCGTGGGCGCCCCCAGGGACGACACGCCGCTCGTCGATAGCGGTGCGGCCTTCGTGCTGTCCACGCGGCGACTCGAGGCGCAGCCGTACTGCAGCGCCAAGCTGAATTCGCAGGGTTGTCTGCCGCACCTGTCCGGCAGCGGATTTGCGAGCACGTCGGGACTCGCGACTCTGAAGCTCGCGGCAGGCGACGTGCTCAACCACAAAGCTGGTCTTTTCCTGTTCAGCTGCACGCGTGGCTCGTCGCCTTTCATGGGCGGAACCCTGTGCCTGGCGGCGCCGATCCAGCGATCTGCCGTCGCGCACTCCGGCGGCAATTCAACCGGCGCTGATTGCTCGGGTGTGCTGCGACTGGACCTCGACGCCAACGCGCTGAGCCTGCACGCCTGGTCAACAGGTCAGTTCATCCACGCACAAGCCTGGTATCGCGATCCGCAACACCCCGACGGAACCGCGAGCGGACTCAGCGACGCGCTCGAGTTCACGATCTGGATCTGAGCGCTCCGCGAGCGCGAAACAAAGTGGTGCCGGGACGGGGACTTGAACCCCGACGCCCTTGCGGGCGATGGATTTTGAATCCATTGCGTCTGCCATTCCGCCATCCCGGCACCGCGTGGACTCTGGGCGTCCGCGGGCCGCGAGTGTAGGTCCCAGCCTGTGCGTTGCAAGCCGGATCGCCAAACGGTTGCGCAGTCCGGCTCAGATCCCAAAGGCGTGTTCGATTCCGCGCGACACGCCCCTGGCCGCGGCCGCATAGCGCAGCGCGGCCAGGATGCCCGGAGTGAAGGCCTCGCTCGAGCAAAGGTCGTGGCGCACGCTGAGGAGTTCGCCGGGCGCGCCGAACAGCACCTCCTGGTGCGCATACAAGCCGGGCAAGCGCACGGAGTGAATCGGCAGCATTGCGCTGGGCTCGGCGCGCGCCTCGGCCATGCGCCGGGCGGTCTCGAGGGCTGTACCCGACGGAGCATCAAATTTTTTCGGGTGGTGCAACTCGATGATCTCGGCGGCCGGGAAGTGTTTTGCCCACTCTGCGCAGACTCGCATCATGAGAACCGCGCCCAGGGAAAAGTTCGGCACGATCAGCCCGCCGCGGCCCAACTCGCGAGCTCGCAGGTCGAGCTGTGCCTGGTCCTGCAAACTGATGCCGCTGCTGGCCAACACGATTTGCGCGCCGGCCTCGAGCAGGGTGATGCCATGCGCACAACCAAGGCCCGCTCGCGTGGCTTCGAGTGCCACGTCCACGCGCAATTCACGGACTTGAACAGCCCAGTTGTCCGGCGACGCGAAACGTCCGATCAATTCCAGGTCCGCGCAGCGCTCGATCGCAGCGCAGGCCGCGCTGCCCAGCCGGCCGCCGGCACCGATCACCGCGATGCGCAGCTTCGTGCTCACGCCGGACTCTCGTCGCAGGCGCATTCGATCAGCGCCAGACAAAGTTCGTCATAGGTGATGCCGACAACGGCGGCCTCCTGCGGCAGGAGCGAGCGCGGCGTCAGCCCCGGCAACGTGTTGATCTCGAGCAGCACGGGATCCCCGCACGGCGGCACGATGAAGTCGCTGCGCGAATATCCCGCGCAGCCACACAGGCGATGCAGCGCGAGCGCCGCGGCTTCCACGCGTTTCTTCATGGCTTCGTCGAGCGAAGTTGACGGACAAATTTCTTTCGCGCCGCTTTCGGAGTACTTTTGCTCGTAGTCGAAGAAGCGTTCCTTGTCGTGCTGGATCTCGATCGGGGGCAGCGCGCGCGCCACGCTGTGGCGTGCAGCGAGCACACCGCAGGACACTTCGATGCCGCGGATGCGCGACTCGACCAGCGCATCGTCACCACTCTGCAGCACCAGGCCGATCGCGTGCTCCAAGAGCGCCGCATCCGTGACCAGATGCGTGTTCACCGAAGAACCGCCGCGCCTGGGTTTGACCACCCAACCCTGCGCGGATGACGGCAGCGCGCGGACGCGCTGGATCTCGCGAGCCTGATCCTGCGCGAACCCGGCCGAGTCGATCAATACTCCCGGAGCCACGCACAGCCCGCCGGCCGCTGCGAGCCCGCGCGTGGCCGCCTTGTCCATGCACACGGCCGAGGCGCCGACGCCCGAGCCTGTGTGGCGCCGGCCGCTGGATTCGAGCAGGCCCTGCACGCTGCCGTCTTCGCCACAGCCGCCGTGCAGCGCGAGGAAGAACACGTGCACGTCGCGGCAGAGGACCAACGCCTTGGCAGCGTCGTGGGCCGCGCCGTCGACAACCCACAGGCCCCGCGGATCGATCTCGATCGCGCACACGCTCGCAAGCGCGTTCGACATCACGCAGCGTTCGAGGGCCTCCACCACGGAGCGGCCGCTGACCAGCGAGACCTCTCGCTCGCCCGAAGTCCCTCCCATCACGACGGCGACGCGAAGTTCGGCGAGACGCAGATGCTTACCGCGCGAAAGCTGAGGTTCAGTGATGCTCATGCACGTAGAAGTGGCCGCGTTCGGTCTTGATCGGCTGGTGGGGCCGCGTCTTGAAGGTCGCCGCATCTTCGGCGATCAACGGGTCGATCTCGATTGGATGCACGCCGCTCTCGTCGGCCGGCGGCAATTCGAGTTCGGCCTCGCGCACCCAGGACGCGTGCAGGCGGCAAAGGTCCGCGCGCGCAGTCTCGGGCGAGTCTTCGCCGCGCGCATTCTTGACCGGAGAAAATTCCTCGCTGCGCGCGACCTCCAAGGTGATCGAGCGCGGGCTGTCGCCCAGCGCGTCGAACACGAAGGCCTCGAACTTGAAGCCCTCGCGCTGCACGAGTTCGCCCGTCTCCCAGACGAGCATCTTCTTCTTGGCCACGTGCCAAGGCAGTTGCAGGCCGCCGCGCGTGAGGTCCTCGATGAAATCGCGCCGCAGCATGTGGATCGCGATATTGCCGGCGCGAAAGAGCAGTTCGCCCCGACTGTCGCGTGCTTCGCGTAGACCCGCGGACAGGTCG
>JAYUOR010000045.1:0-5496 GCA_043760765.1 Planctomycetota bacterium
CACGACGTCGGCTGGAAGAGCACGACAACGATCATCCGGCTCTTGTGCGACATCGTTTCGAAGGGCGGCAATCTGCTGCTCAACATCGGCCCGGATGCCGTGGGTCGCGTGCCCGAGGAAGCACAGAAAACGCTGCACGGCGTGGGCGTGTGGATGCGCACGAACTCCGAGGCCGTCTACGGCACTACGGCGAGCCCCTTCGGCAAGCTCGCCTGGGGATGCGCGACGCAGAAGCCAGGCACGCTCTATCTCATGGTTTTCGACTGGCCCGAAAACGGCGTGCTGCGCGTGCCGCTGCGCAACGAGATCAAGTCAGCCGGGATCCTGGGCCTGAAGCCGGCCTGCGTCTGCACGCGCGACGCCGCGACGGGCGGATGGATGGTCACACTCGTACAACGCGAAGCGCCCGATGCGGCCTGCACCGTCGTCAAACTGGCGATCGACGACGCGCCCGATCCGCTTGCGTTCGTCGTCATGCCCGCGGCCGACGGATCGATCCTGCTCACGCCGCACGACGCGACGCTTTTGGGCGCCACGTTGCGCATCGAGCAGATCGGAATGCAGGCCGAGGTGAAGTACAATGTCGGCTGGTGGCTGAACGCAGCGGACTCGATCTCCTGGCCGATCGCGACGCCTCGCGCGGGACGCTACGCAGTCACGGCAACGCTCGCCTGCAAGGACGAATCTGCCGGATCGGTACTCGCGCTCGACGGCGGCGGTGCGCCGATCGAGGCAACCGTTGCGGGCACGGGCGGATGGAACGACTACCGCGAGGTGCAGTTCGGGAGCGTCGAGCTTGCCGCAGGATCTTCGCTCGTTTCACTGCGCGCGAAGTCAAAGCCAGGCGAGGCGGTCGCGAATGTGCGCTGCATCCGGCTCGTGCCGATCTTGAAATAGTCCACGGTCGGGCACGCCGCCCCCGCCCGTTCCTACTTCTTCGCGGGGGCGCGCTTGGGCAGGGCCCGCAGGGCCTGTTGAAAGTCCTTGACGCGAACCGGCGTTTGCGAAGCCCAGGTGCTCTTCGCGGCCTCCAGCGCCGCTTCCTCGTAGCTCCCTTCCATGATCAATTTCCAAGTCTTCTTGTGCACTGTGTTCCAACTCGTACCCAACTGGAAATTGACAGAGGCCAAGTAGACAATGAAATTCGAGTCGCTGATTTTCGCCTGCGCGGCCTGTGATTTTGCCGCGGAAAGCGCTGCGGCGCTGTCCTTCTTGAAAAACTCTGAAACTCGCTGGTCCGTTATCTCGTCACCCACCTTGAGCTTGTCCTCCGTTTTGACGAGATGGCCAATTCCTACCGTGGGTTTCCCGCGGGAGTCCAAATACACTTTTGTTTCTACGCCCTCGCGCTTCCGCAACAGTTCTTCCAAACTTGCCATGACGGTCCTCCTTCAGTAATGGACAACGAGCGAGCCGACGTCCGACACGAAGTGGCGGGCGTCCTAGAAGCTCTCATACTCCTCGAACGCGCCCGACGCCAGCACTGGCTGCGCGACGCGGAACCCAACGCCGCCCGGCACGTGGCTCGTAGTCGCCGCATCGAGCGCGCCGCCACGCTCGGCGACTGTCGCCAGGCGCTTGCCAAGGACATCGAAGGGACGGCGATGCGGAGCATGGCTCCGTGGCTTCCGGGGTAGTACCACCCCCTGATTGGGAGTCGCAGGGTCTGGCTCCGCACGGCGAGCATTCGACTATGCTCTCCGCACCCTGCGAGCACCTGACTCTTGCGGCAGGAACACATGCAAACCAGACCCCGATCGACATTGACCTTGGTCCTGGCCCTAGCTTGCTTCCTGCCTACTGTACCTGGTTGTCACGCAGTTTCCGCAGCGGAGAACCATCAGTCCGGAGCTGGACGAGCGTCTTCCCCGGCTGGCAACAGGGCGATCGTGCGCTCGTTCTACCAACAAGCGCTGGTCGAGCTTCAACCACGCCTCGCCTTCGAGCGCTATGCCTCCCCGGATTTCATCGAGCACAAGCCGGACGTCGCGGACGGAACGCGCGAGGCGACGATCCTGTTCCTCGAGGAGCTGATCGCGAACGTTCCAGAGCCGCGCTGGGAAATCATCAGGACCATTGCCGAAGGCGATCTGGTGTTCCTGCATGCCCGCTTCACGCCGGCCGCCGGAGCCCCGCCCTATGCCATCGCCGACGTGTTCCGCATCCAAGCCGGCCGCATCGTCGAACACTGGGACGTGGTCAGCGCGCCGCCAAAGACACAGCCCAACCCGCACTCGCGTTTCTAGCGCGGTTGCGAAACTCGCAGTCAGGCTGCACTCCAGACTCCAGCCAATGACGGCGCGCGCCCAGCGCGCCCGTGCCAAGCGTCCCCGGGATCTCGTAGTGCGAGATCCGACCACCGGCTGCGCTGAGCATGGGCGTGGAATCCAACCGCGTCGGCATCGGTCATCGAACGTCTTACGGCTCTCGTAGCGCGAGAGCTCGATCAGTAATGTGAGGCCACCCGCAGGCCCCCGATGACTTCCTCGAACGCTACCGATCGTGCATGGGCCATTCTTCTTGCGCGCGCCATGCTTGGGTTGATTTTTTTTGTGGCCGGAGTCTGGAAGGTGTTCCAGTTAGGCCCACTTCAGCACGCACGGCGTTTCTTCGTCGGCCCCTATGCGGATAGCTTCCTTCCACGCTGGTCGCTGTGGGCTGCGGGAACTACGGTTCCGTTCGTCGAATTGATTGCGGGCGCTTTGCTGATCGTGGGTTGGCAGACGCGCATGGCGCTCGTCGCTCTGGGTGGCGTACTCGTGCTCGTGACCTTCGGGCATTTGCTCGGCGAGCCGCTGTACGAGTTCAACACTCATGTCATTCCGCGAACCGCGCTGCTGCTCTTCTTGCTGGTCATGCCGCGCGGCGAAGATTGCCTGTCCATCGACCATTGGATGATGCGACGGAGAGTCGGGGCATAGGCGCGGCTTCGTGCTGGACGGCTTGCTTCCGTCGCCGCAGCGGATCAACGCGGCGCGTTGCCTTACAGGCGGCAGATGCGGCGGAGATTACTCAGCTTGGGGGTGGCTTGGGTGACCACCCAAATGGCTCATACTGGGGCCTTGGCCACTCGAGGCTTGCGAGTTCTTTGACACGCTTCGCGCTACGTGTTACGACGCTGGTCGCATCGGTAGACATGTTCCGCCGGACGCGAAGGAACTAGAGCCATGGCAGACAATAAAGCAGTCGGGAAGACCTCGGGTGTGAACGCGGAGATCATCGACTTCCTGGATCTGGTCGCGCAGCACAGCGGCAAGGACATCAAGGTCCTCGATGGCAAACGCGACGGCGCGACGCAAGCCAAACGCATGTACAAGTTCTGGACCACGACCGTCGACCACGGCAAGGTCTACGTAGCGGGCGGCTCGCTCACCGAAGCGAATCGCCAAAAGCTCGACGCGGACTGGGAGACCGCCCATGACGCGGCTGCACAGGCCGCGGCCAAGAAGACGGCCGAGGCGGATTTCATGAAACTCGCCGCGAAAACGCCCAGCCTGCACGTGGTGGGCAAGGCCGTCGATCTCGAAGAAGGAAGCCTGACCGGTCCGGCAAAGACCGTGATCGTCAAGTACATGAAGCAGGTGAAGGAGAAGGGCTGCTTCCACGTCCAGTACAAGGGCAAGCTCCCTGACGAAGCCACGATCAAGAAGGATCTGGGCGTCAAGTAGAGCGGATTTACGACGAGCCCGGAGTGGTGCGACAGTTGCCGCACCACTCCGGGCTTGGGTTTTCGATACTCACCGGACGTTGCCGGCGCGATTCGGATCTGTCAGCCGGCAGCCGACAGGTCTGCAGCATTCATGGTCCAACCGTGTATTCCAGCGCGTCGGACAATGTCGCGTTGAACCCAGCAGGGAAGCCGTTGTCGCGACCCCACGCCTGCACTTGGACCACGTGGCCCACGCTGTGCAGGAAGGCCTGCGGGGTTCCGCCCAGCCCGCCACCGGAGAACGTGTTCCAGTCCATCGCGTAGACGCCGGAGCAATTGTTCGGAGGAGCAGTGCCGCCCGAGTTCATCGGGACCGAACGCCGGACCGGGCTGTTGACGCAGCGCAGCCCACCGTAGAAGGGCACTGCGACGCGGCCGCCGTCGGAGTACAGGTACAAGCCGGGCTTGTTGTTGATGACCTGGACTGTGCTGATCACGAATCCCGATCCGGACGACGCACTCGAAGCGCCGATGGAGCCGATCGCCGGCGTGCAACCCAGCGAATTGACCTTGGCCGTGCAATACGTCGTGACCGCGGAGAAGCCCGCGATGTAGGAGATGATGTTGGTGCGCAGGTTGTGGCCGTCGGGCTGCGGCTGGTGGAAATTGTCCGTGGTCATGCCCCCGATCAGGAGTCTGCCGGCGCCGATGGCCCGCTCGCTCAGGTGAGTATCGATGCCGCCGTTGCTGACAATGACCGGCGTGCCGCCAGGATTGGTCACGGTGGCGTGGGCGAACAAGTTACCCGTGTAGCTGGTCGCGACAGGTGTCGGCCCGACGAAAACCGGATGCAGCGGATTGAACGCGAAGGTTGGGTCGGTGCTGAAGGCCGGGTAGTTGATCGTGGTGCCGGCGAAAGGCGTGCTGATGTTGCCGCCTTGGTTGGGTGCAGCGTTGAGGAACAAACGTCCGCCGCCGGTGACCCAGGCGTTGATGGCGGCGCTATTGGCGGTGAGAAACGACTGCAAGGCGAACGCGGTCGAGTCGCCACCTTCCATGAAGATGAAGCGCGTGGTCGGTACGAAGAGCAGCGCGGGACTCACGGTCTCATAGCGCAGATCCGACCACAGGCCGGCGCCGAAGACCGTGTCCATCGAATTCTCGTTCGTGGTCTGGCCCCAGGGGGCCGAACCGCTCGAACGCATGTAGTTGTTGGCGGATTGGGCGTGCAGGCCTAGCGTGCAAACCAGCAAAGCCGCGGCGGCGAAGAAGGGACGGAATCGCATGGTGGCTCCTCGCAAAGTGTCAGGGAAATCCAGGTGGGACGGTCGGGGGACAGGGACCTCACAGCCCCTCATCGTGGATAGATACGATAACACTGCCGCGGAAACCGGGGGCGGCGAGTCGGCCGTTCGGACTGATTTCCGCGGGTCTGTGCGCTATTGCATGGGCGCGCGACGCGCACTCTCGAGCGCGAGGTACGGGGCGCGGGGTCAGGCTCCATTCAGGACTGTCTCGCCTGGAGGGATCGGACCTGCCCATAAGAGCGGGGCGAGCGGCGCGTAGGATGTGTCGATGCTGCCCCTCCTGCTGTGTGTAGCGATCTGCGTTTCTCCGCAGCGGCCTGATCCTTCGGCAGCGCTGGCGAAGCCGTCTGCGGAACAGGCTGCGTGGCAGGATCTCGAACTGGGCATGTTCGTGCACCTCGCGCCGCAGACCTGGCAGGACACGGAGAGCGACACGCTCGCCACGCCGCTCAGTGCGATCGACCCTGCACAACTCGACACGGAGCAATGGGTGCGCAGCGCCGAGGCACTGGGCGCGAAGTACATTGTCTTCGTCGCCAA
>JAYUOR010000046.1:0-2205 GCA_043760765.1 Planctomycetota bacterium
GCCTGGGCTCGCGATCTCTGCAAGGCGCTGAGTCTGTTGATCGCGGCCATGGAACTCGATGGCGACGTCGATCGCTGTCGGATCGTCGTTTCGGGCGCGTCGAAGGATCTTACGGCCGACGCCGTGCGCAACTGCCTGGTCGGGCTGCAACTCAACAAGGAGCAATTGGTGCTTGCTCAGCGATTGTTCTCAAGGGACTCCACCGCCGCAAAGGGAGCGATGCCCGCGGTTTCCGGCGAACGTCGCCGCATTTGCGAGGTTCTCGAGCACCATCTGCAACTCGTCGTAGAGCGCTGCCGCGCACAGGGCGCCGAGATGATCCTGCTGTCGTACCCCGTGCCTCTACCAGATCTGGAAGCCGTGCAAGTCAAGGTCGCCAGGGAAAACGGCCTGCGCCACGTCAGCATGCTCTCGCGCTTCGCCGCGGAGCAGCAGCATCGAGCCCGGGAGGAACTGTTCGTTTACGACGGCCACTGCACTGAGGGCGGCTATCGCCTGATGGCCGAAGAAGTCCTCGGGCCGGTGATCGATGTCCTGACGCACTGATGCCCGGTGAGCGGGGCGGATCCGGCGCCGCGGGGTTGCGCGGCGCGCGGGCACGGGGCCCAGTTTGGCCGCGCAGCCCGCAGCCGTCGCCGTGCCGATGGTCGAGACGGCGCGGTCCATGCGATACGGTCCGGTCGCGGTCGGGCGCTGGGTCGCGAGCGAATTCAACGCGCAGGAACGGCTCAGGCGTGTCTTTGCTCTGACCCACTCTCCTTGCAGCGGGCGGATGTTTCGAGCGTCCCCGGGGCACACGCGCCGGGTCTAACGCTGGCCGATTCGGCGGGATCGCCGGCGGATTCCGCCGCAACACCAGACGGAGCGATCGATCAGGCAATCGCGGCTTGGACCGCGTGGCTTCCTTTGCCTCGGGATTCTGGGTCGTCCCCCCCGACTGGAGGCGCCGAACACCTGCCCGCCTCGCGGCCGCGCGCTGGAAGCGCGCTTGGCCTGCGTCAGGGTCAGGAAAGAAATTCCAGAGTCGTATGTGTTCTCCAGATAGACCGGGCCCCAAATCCGCAGGATCTTGTAGCCTTTGGAATTGGGCAGTGATCCATTCGGATCGTCCGCGCCCCCGTGATTTCCAAAATGAATTCATTCAGGAGTGTTTTCAGCATGCGGTTCCTATCGATCGCCCTCGGGCTCGTTCTTTCTTTGGTCTCGAGTTCGCTGGCCTCAGGCCAGTGCCAATCGCAGACCACCCTTTTCGCCGGTGGCAACTCCGCCAGTGCTGGCGGTTGCAACTTCTTCAACATCAACGTCACCAATGCCGGTGGCATCACCGTGGCGTCGCTCGACGTCCATTCAGTTTCGGTGGCCGGTACTCCGATCGCACTGAGCATCTACTCCACGCCGACAACCTATGTCGGCAACGAAGCGATCTTCGCGAATTGGACGCTGATCTCCACAGGCCCCGGGGTTTCCGGCGGGCTTGGCGTGCCGGTGCCTGTCGACGTGACCGACTTCACGCTGGCTCCGGGTCCGTACGGGATCGCCATTGTGATGGGCGGCGCTCAGCCCTCCTACACGAACGGCAACGGCGCGAACCAGACGTACGTCAACGCTGACTTCACCCTGCAGTTGGGTGCGTCCATGAACATTCCGTTCACAGGCACGCCCTTCACCCCGCGAGTGTGGAATGGGAAGATCAATTACAACTGCATTCCGGCTCCGGTCGTGTACTGCACGGCAAAGATCAACTCCTTGGGCTGCATCCCGACGATCGCTGCTACGGGGACGCCGAGCGCGACGTCCGGATCGGGCTTTACCATCACCGGCTCGAACGTCATCAACAACAAGCCCGGTCTGCTGCTTTACTCCAACCAAGGTGCGGCCGCGGTTGCCTTCCAAGGCGGTTTTCGTTGCGTCGCCACGCCCCTCAAGCGTTCCGTCCCGCTCAACTCTGGCGGCAATCCTCCGCCGAACGACTGCTCGGGCGTGTACTCGATCGACGTGAACACGTTCGCGGTCGGTGGTCTCGGCGGCACGCCCGCGGGCTACCTGACCGTTCCTGGCACGGTAATCAACGCCCAATGCTGGGGCCGTGACCAAGGTTTCGCCGCGCCGAACAACACGACGTTGTCGGACGCGGTCCAATACATCATCGGCGCGTGATTCGGAAAAGCGAGTCAGCTTCGCGCTGACTGAACTTGTCTGAAATTT
>JAYUOR010000047.1:0-2205 GCA_043760765.1 Planctomycetota bacterium
GCGGCTCAGGCCTGACGACGATGCGTCGTCGATCCAATGCGTCAGGCTCTCGCCTAACCACGCATCGCGAGCGTGTGACGCGCGTGCCCGTGCGCCTTCCGCGACGAACACTCCGTCCCCAGGTCGCGAAGCGAGCACGCCCATGCGCTCGAGATCGCGCCAGGCTTTGCCCACCGTGTTCGGATTGACCAGCGCTTCGACGGCGAGGGAGCGAACGGGGGGCAGGCGCTCGCCTTCGCCCAAGGCACGTGAGGCGATCGCGAAGCAGATCTGCTGTACGAGCTGCTCGCTCGGAGGCAAGTTCCCCTTGGCGTCGATCGAAATTGCCCAACGAACTGACATGCGGACCGTCCTATCGGACTAGGACGGTGCCACACTTGAGCCCGAGCAGCGGCGCGCTCCATGGGGCGGTCAACGGCGCAAAAAGCGCCGCCGATGCGAGTCGCACGCGAAAACCGTGTCAGTAGCCCCGCGCCAGCCGCAGCGGCCGCAACATGGCGCTCTTCTTGTCCTGGTGCGCCTGCATGCGGCGCAGGATGTCGTCGAGCACGCTGAGCGCTTCGCCTAGATGCGGCCCCTTGTTGAGCATCACGCATTCGGCGCGCTCGCTCATCGCAGCATCCGTGATTTCGGCGCGCGAGGGCCGTCCGGTCTTGGCCAGACTCTCGAGCACTTGGGTAGCCCAGATTACCGGCATGTGCGCGGCTTCGCAGATCCACAGGATCTCCTCCTGGATTTCCGCCAACCGCTCCCAGCCGCACTCGACCGCCAGATCACCGCGCGCGATCATCACGCCGTTGCAGGGCCGGTGCATCGTGGCGAGCAGCAGATTGGGCAGCTGTTCGAAGCCGCGGCGCGTCTCGATCTTCAGCACGATGCCCATGTCCGGCCGCTCGAGTTCCGCCAGACTCGCGATGAGTTCGACCACGTCTCCCGGCCGATTCACGAACGAAAGCGCCACGATGTCGGCGTGCTGGGCGACGAACTTCAAATCCTCGCGGTCGCGCTCGGTCAGCGCCGGAAGGTCGAGCTGGCTGTCCGGCAGATTGATGCCCTTGTCGGCGCGCAATTTGTCGCCCTCCGGCCGCGCCTGCACGATCTCGAGCGTCAATTGATCGACGTCACCCGCGCGCACCACTGCGCCAATCCTGCCGTCGTCGAACCAGACGCTCTCACCCAAACGCACATCGGCGAAGACCTGCGGCAAGGTGCATCCGATGCGGGCGGGGAACAACAGGCGGCCATGCTCGTCATACTCCGCGTCGCGTCCCGGGTCTAGCGAACGCGTCAGGTGCAGCGTGTCGCCCGGACGCAGAACGAGCACGCCTTCGATTTCGGGCAGCGCGCCGACGCGGCCGCATTTCCCCGTGGAGGGTAGCGTGAGTTCCAGGCCGGGAACGAAGTAGACCGTGCGCGCCAGATCCGCCCACACTCCGCTTCCAGAACGCCCTACGACCTTCATGCTGCGCTGTGCATCGCGGGCATCGACGAATTCGATTTCGTCGCCGTCGGACAGCTCGGTAAGCCAGTGCGCTTCGACCGGCAAGGATCCATCGGCCGCGCTGGGGGCTGCGCTTGGCTGGTCGCTGCTGGAAAGCCACACTCGCGCCGGCTGCAGCACTCGACCGAAGGCATCGCGCGACGGACGAACGCGCAGCACTGCCGGGCCATTGGCCACCGGCCCTGTGCGCAATTTCGGTCCGGCAAGGTCCATCATCACGCGGCAGCGTCTTGAGGTCGCGGCTTCCGCCCGGCGCAGGCTTGCGATCATGCGCTCCCAGATCGCGGCATCGTCGTGGGCACAGTTGATGCGCACGCAATCCATGCCACGTTCGATCCACGACCGCAGCAGCGAATAGTCGTCGGCCGCCTCACCGGGCAACGTCACCTGAATGCGTACATGACGTTCAGGGCGCGCCTCCCCGAGCAATGCGATGGTGTGTGCGTTCAAAAGGCGCGAGCCGTCGGCAAAGGTCGCGGCCTCCGTGCTCGCGCCGTTGGCACCAAGCCCAGCCAGGCTGCGCACTGCGTTGAGTACTGCCTCGACCGAGGCCAGCGCGTGCGCTTCGCTGCGGCCGAGCGATGAAAGTCCCAGATTGCTGAGGCGCATCTGAAGCGTGCGCAGATCGCGCGAACGCAACGCCAAGTAGTGCAGAAGGTTGCGCGCGCTTTGCTTGTACTCGGGATGGACTTCCGCAAGACGCA
>JAYUOR010000048.1:0-2203 GCA_043760765.1 Planctomycetota bacterium
CGATCTCTGCGACGCGCGGGCCAGGCCGCGAGTGCTGCTCGGCATCGTGCTGGCGGCGTTGCCCGGGCTCGTGCAGGTTCGCTGGCTGGAGCCGAGCACCGCTGCGCTCGCGACGGAGTCGTTCCCGATCGGCGCGAGACTGATCGGTCTCTTCGGACCGCTGGCCGTCGCCGGCGAGGGCATCTTTCTCGCTCGGCGTGCGATCGAACCCCAGCGTCGAGTGGTCCTGGTGCTCTGCGCGCTTGCCGGCCTGATCGGACTGGTTGCGGCTTCCCTTGACAATTCCCGGACGAATCGGGCGAGCGCCTGGAGCCTTGCGCTGTTCTTCCTGGCGTTGCCCTGCGCCGTGCTTTTTTCCGCAGCCCGCTGGACATCAGGCATGCGGCGCTGGCGGGCGCTCGCAGCCGTGATCGGCTTTGGCATGGCCGGAGTGCTGGTGCTCGGTGAACGCGTTTCGTCTGCCTGGCCCGCGGCCGGACGCATGGACGCGTTGCTCGGCGAGAGAGCCTGCTCGCTCGAACCCATCAGCAGCGAGGCCTCCGCAGTCGATCTGCGCGCAGCGCTCGCCTGCCTGCGTGAAGACGGGCGACTTGAAGCAGATCGCGCCGTGCTGCTCGCTTGCCCCGCACCAAATCCCTACCGCAAGACGCGCGACCTGCCCGAACTTGGCCTTGCGGCTTGCGCAGGCATCCCTGTGTACGGATCCGCGGGCCAGGACCTGCTGGTGAGTGAACCGCAGTACATGCCGCGCCTCGAGCAGTTGCTGAAACTCTTTCGCCATCCCGGCGATTTCGATCCCACGCTCTTTGCCCGCATGCAGGCCGCCGGAGTGCGCGCCGTGGTCGCGCTCGTGCGCGACGAAGATCGCGCGATCAATCCCGCGCTGCTTGGGAAGTTGGAGCGCATGGGCTTCGCGCGCTGGCATGACTTCGGCGGCATCTCGTTGTACATCGGCCCGCGCGAGGCTGCGCAACGCTACTTGACCCCTTGAGTGCCCTGCGCAATTCGGCGGAAGCGGCCGCAGCGATTCGTCCACAGGCCGTCGATGCCGCGGACCGCGCCGGCGCCTTGGCCATCTTTGCGTTGCTCGTCGCGCTCTACACGCTCACGTTCAGCGGTTTGCCGGACAACCCCGACGCCGAGGTCGAATTTCAGACCGTGCACAGTCTGGCGCAGCACGGAAATCTGGCGCTGTCCGACACCTCGGAATCGCGCGCGATCGTCGCGGCGCGCTTCGACGTGCGGCCGGGAGGCCCGGGCCGCGAGGCGCGTTGGTATGCGTGGTTCGGCGTCGGTCAGGCCCTGGTCGCCTTGCCCTTCTACGCCGCCGGCGCTTGTGTCGAGCGCATCTTTCCGCAAGTCGAAATACGTCACGCAAGCTTCGTGGAGTACGGCGCGCAGCGCAGCGAGTACTGGCGGCACCTGGCCGTGGGTTGGCGCAATCCGCTGCTCGCGGCCGCGACCGCCGCGCTGGTGTATTTGGCGGCACGCCGCCTGGGCGCTGCGCGCAACACGGCTTCGCTCGCGGCGCTGCTTTTCGGTACGACCACCTTTGTCTGGCCGCAGGCTCGCTCGACCCTGTCCGACGTACAGGGCATGTTCTTCCTGTGCCTGGCCTTCGAGCGCTGGCTTCGCTGCCGCGGCGAATCGTCCGGACGAATGTTCGCGCTCGGCGTTGGCGGCGCGTCAATCGCGCTCGCCGTGCTCACGCGCGTCGCCCTCGCTCCGGCGGCCTGCGTGATCGGCGTGGCCTATGCGGCGAGTCTCTATCAGCAGCGCGCGAGTCTGCGCGAATACGTTGCCCTGCTCGCGCCACTCTCGTGCGGCGCCGCGCTGTTCCTGATCGCGAACGAACGCCGCTTCGGCTCCGTGTTCGAAACGGGCTACGGAGCGGCACTCGCGGGCGGGACATTTTTTTCCAGCTCGCCGTTGCCTGCGCTTCTCGGGCTCTTGATTTCGCCCGCCAAGGGGTTGGTCTGGATGGCGCCCTTGTTGTTGCTCGTGCCCGTTGGCTGGCGCCTGTCGCGCGCGCGCGGCGAGCGCGTTTGGCCGTGGCTCGCGGCGGCAACGTGCGCCGCCGTGATCGCGCCGGTCGTGTTCACGCAATCCTGGCACGGGGCGTGGACCTATGGGCCGCGCTACGTGTTGCCGATCGTGGCGCTGTTGTGGCCGGCGGTCGCATTGGCCTTCGATCGTGCGCGCG
>JAYUOR010000049.1:0-5476 GCA_043760765.1 Planctomycetota bacterium
GCGCTTGATCGGCGCGGCGAGACACAACGTGCCGCCCAGGAACGGTTGGGCCGAACTCGTGTGCGACCACAACAGGATGCCGACCTTGCCGACGATCACGTTCACGGCGGTGATGCGGAAAGCGTCGGGCCCGCTCAGCAGCGGAGCTCCGCTCGCAGCGAGGCTCGGCGTGCAACCCGAACTGTTGAGCTTGGCCGTGCAGTAGCTTGCCATCGCGGCGCAGCTCGAAGTGAGCGAGCGCACGAAGACGTCAGCCAGCGTGCCGGCGTCACCGGGCACCAGGCTCGGACTCGCGGTCTCGAAGACGACAAAATCGCCCGCGGGCGAAATCGCGGGCAGCGTCGCGGTCTTGCTGCCCTGCACGCCGCCGGAATCCACGCTCAATCGACTCGTTGTCCCCGTCGAGCGCTCGTGCAGGAAGACATCGCGCGTACCGTTGGTGTCGCCGGGCACGAGGTTGCTCGCGTTGCTGTCGAAGACGATGCGATTGCCGTCGGCGCTGATCGAAGGGAAGTAGCTCCAAAAATTGGTCTGCCCATTCGTCGAGGACACGCTGACGCGCTGCGTCAGGCCAAGTGTGCGATCGTGCACGAACACATCGCGTGAGCCATTGGTGTCGCCGGGCACGAGGTTGGTCGCTCCACTCTGGAAGGCGACGTAGCGGCCGTAGGCGCTGATCGATGCGTGATCGCTTTCGAAGTCAGCCTGCAGGCCGGCTGAATCCACGCTGATCAACTCGGTGATCCCCGTCGCGAGGTCGCGCACGAAGATGTCGCGCATCCCGTTGGAGTCGCCGGCCACGAGATTCGTGGCGGTGCTGGTGAAGACGACCTGGTTCCCGGCAAGCGACAGCCGCCCGTCGAGACTGTTGGCATTGCCCTGCACGCCGGCGCTGCTGACGCTGACGAGCGTGATCGTGCCAAGCTGGCGGTCGTGCACGAACACGTCGCGGAAACCGCCCGCGTCGCCGATCACCAGGTTGCTCGCGAGACTGTAGAACGCGACGTAGCGCCCATCGCCGGAAAGCGTGGGCAAGAAACTGTCGTTGTTCGCTTGCACGCCGAGACTGCTGACACTGACGCGTTCGGTCGTATTCGTCTGGCGGTCGCGCACGAAAATGTCGCGGCGCGCATTTCCGTCCACCGCGATGAGGTTCGTGGCCGAGCTTTCGAAGGCCACGAACCGGCCGTCATTGCTCAGAGCCGGCACGCTGGACGGGCCGTCGCCTTCTGCACCCGACGAGGCGAGGCTGACGCGCTCGCTCACTCCCGTCTGACGATCGTGCACGAAGACATCGCGCAGGCTGTTGGCGTCAGCGGCCGCCAGATTCGAAGCCTGGCTCTCGAAGGCGATCCAACGGCCATCCGGCGTGATCGCGGGACCCCACAGGCCGCCGTTGGCGAAAGCGCCGGAATGGCCATTGCCCTCGATGCCGCGCGTATCGACGCTGACGCGAGTCGTCACCTGCGCGGCTGACACGGGAGTCAGCGCTGTCAGCGCGACCAGACTTGAGGCGAGGCCGTGGAACCAGCATTGCATGAGTGCAGTCTCCCACGGGTTTGGCCAGCGGGCTATCGCGGGTTCCAAGTCCCAGGGCCAATCGCGGCAGGTCTGGGGTTCGCCCTACTCCGAGGTTGCGCCCGCCAAAGGGAGCCCTTTCGGGCTCGAGCGCCCCACGCGGCCGGATTTCCATGCGCTCCGCGTCACGTTGTGAAGACTCCGAACAAGACTGAGCACATGGCCGGAAGTTGGCGCGGGCCCCTGCGGGGCACGCCCGCGCGGTTCAACGAATCCTGCCGCCCCATGGCCAGCCAACCCAACCTCGCGACCTGTCTGCGCTGCGTTCTCGCCGCGTTGATCCTGACCGCGGGCCTGAACGGCGCCAGCGCGATGGCCCAGACCATTCTCTATTCGTTCGACGGTGACTCGGCCGGCGAGCAATTCGGCTGTTCCGTCGCCGTCGCGGGCGACATGGATCGCGACGGCTTTCCGGACATGATCGTCGGCGCATGGCGCGCGGGCGATGCGGGCATCGACGCCGGCAAGGCGTGCGTTTTCTCGGGTCGCGATGGCTCGACGCTCGCCACTTATCTTGGCGATTCCCCAGGAGATCATTTTGGATTTTGTGTCAGCGCGGCCGGCGACGTGAATCTCGATGGTTGGCCGGACGTCGCCGTCGGAGCCGATCACGACGGCAACAACGGCACGAACTCCGGGAGCGTGCGGGTCATCTCGGGGCGCAACGGCGCGACGCTCTTCACGTTCAATGGAAATTCGCCGCAGGAAGACTTCGGCCGCTGCGTGCGCGGCGCGGGCGACGTGAACGGCGATGGTTGGCCGGACATCGTCGTCGGCGCGCCCCACGACGACGATCAGGGCATCGACTCCGGCAGCGTCAGTGTCTTCTCGGGCCGCGACGGTTCGCGCATCCTGTTCGTGCTCGGCGACGCTCCGGACGACCATCTCGGTTGGTCCGTGGCCGCAATGGGCGACATCAACGGAGACGGGCGCGCGGACATCGTGGCCGGCGCCTGGGGGAGCGACGCCTTCGCGAGCGACGCGGGTCTCGTGCGCGTCTTCTCGGGGGCGACGGGAGCGGTGTTGCGCGAGTGGCGCGGTATCGCGGCGGGGGAAGAGCTCGGAATCGCGGTCAGCCATGCGGGCGACATCGACGGCGACGGCATCTGCGACGTGATCGCGGGCGCCTACAACACGGGCGGAGTCGGCGCTGTGTTCGCGGGAGCCGTGCGAGTTTTTTCCTCCAGCACCGGCGCCACGCTGCTCGATCTGCCCGGCAATTCGGCCGGCGACGAATTCGGGTTCGCCGTGGACGGCGGCGACGACCTCAATTCCGACGGCGTGCCCGACCTGATCGCGAGCGCCTGGGTCAGCGACGAAGGCGGGCTCGACTCCGGCAGCGTGCGCGTATTCTCAGGTCGCGACGGCGCTTTGTTGATGACGACTACCGGCGACAGTCCTGGCGATCGACTGGGTTCTTCCGTCTGCGCAGCCGGGGACGTCAATAGCGATGGCTTTGCGGACCTGATGGCCGGAGCAGTTTTCGACGACAACCACGGAATTTCTTCGGGCAACGCGCGGCTCGTGTCCTATCCGGTCGCGATTCCCAACACGTATTGCGCGGCGAAATGGAATTCCTTGGGCTGTCTTCCGGAGATTGCGTTCTTCGGCCGAGCCAGCGCCAGTGCGGCTCTCGGCTTCGACGTGCGCGCGGTGAATGTGCGCAACAACAAGCCGGGACTGCTGCTTTATGGGACGACAGGAGGCAGCGCCCTGCCGTTCCAAGGCGGGACGTTGTGCGTGCACACTCCGCTGAAGCGCACGATCGCTGTGAACTCCGCAGGGCAACCCGCGCCGCAGTTGGATTGCTCCGGAGTTTTCGCACTCGACTTCAACGCCTTTGCGGCCGGCGGACTGGGCGGCAATCCCTCGCCCGTGCTGCGGCAACCCGGAGTCCGTGTCAGTTGCCAATGGTGGGGCCGGGATCCCGGCTTCGCTGCGCCGAACAATTCCACGCTCTCGAACGCGCTCGAGTTCACGCTCGGGCTTTGAGCCCAAGACAATTCCGCAACGATTCAGGAAGAATGCCCATGCTTCATCAACTCCGACTTGTAGCCCTGCTCTCACTCGCCGCCATCGCGCAGGCACAGACCAGTCGCGTAAGCGTCGATGCGCAAGGCAACGAAGGCAATGGTAACAGCGGCCGCGCCGCGCTCTCCAGCGACGGCCGCTACCTGGTGTTCACGAGCAGCGCCACGAATCTCGTCGCCGGGGACACCAATGGCGAACCCGATATTTTCGTCAAGGACCTGCAGAGCGGCGCGATCGCGCGTGTCAGCGTGTCCTCCAGCGGCGTCGAGTCCAATTCCCACAGCCTCTATCCGGTGATCGACCACTCCGGTCGATTTGTCGCGTTCTACAGCCATGGCGACAACTTGGTGCCGGGCGACAACAACGGCTCGGGCGATATTTTCGTGCGCGATCAGAGCCTGGGCCTCACCGAGCGCGTCAGCGTCGCCTCAGACGGCACGGAAGGAAATTCTTCGAGCCGCGGAGTGTCGATTTCCGGCGATGGTCGTTTCGTCGCGTTCACGAGCAATGCGACCAATCTGGTTTTCGGCGACAACAACTCCTTCGTGGACATCTTCGTCCGGGACCGGCTGCTCGCGACGACGCAGCTCGTCAGCGTCGATTCGGCCGGCCTCCAGGGCGACGGGCTTTGCAGCGCACCCTCGATCTCGGGCGACGGAAAGATCGTGGCTTTTGCCAGCCGCTCGACCAACCTCGTGCCTGGCGACACCAACGGGCTTGGGGACGTCTTCGTGCGCGACCTTGCGCGCGGCCTGACGGAGCGAGTCAGCGTTTCCAGCGGCGGAGCCGAGGGCGATGGCCACAGCGGCTACGTGCACACGACCGGTTATCACTACACGGCCGTATCCACCGATGGGCGCTTCGTCGTCTTCCCCAGTTACGCGACGAATCTGGTTCCCGGCGACACGAACGGCGTCGCCGACGCGTTCCTGCACGACCGCCGGCTCGGCACGACGCTGCGCGCCAGTGTCGATTCCGCTGGCGGCGAGTCCAGCGATCACTCGACCTATCCCGTCGTGTGGGGCGGCGGCCGCTACGTTGCTTTTTCGAGCGCCGCGCCCGAGCTTGCGGCGCATGACGTCAATGGCGTCGCCGACGTCTTCGTGCACGACTTCGTCCGCGCTGAGACCACACTGTGGAGCACGGATTCTTTCGGTGGCCGCGGCGATCTTGCCAGCAGCTATCCGGCGATTTCGACGGACGGAAAGCTGCTCGCCTGGGAGAGCTACGCGACGAATCTGGTCCCGGCGGATACGAACGATACCTTGGACACGTTTGTGCACGGATTCGAATCGACGCCGGCGCCAACGGTGTACTGCGTTGCCCAGCAGAATTCGCTGGGCTGCAGGCCGACGATTGCAGCGCTGGGAAACGCGAGTCTGAGCAGCAAGTCCAGTTTCACGATCCGCGCGAATGGCGTGCTGAACGCCAAGGCAGGCCTGCTGCTCTATGGATTCAGCGCGGCGAACGCGCCGTGGAATGGGGGAACGCTGTGCGTGGGCCTGCCCGTCAAGCGCGCCGGCGCGACGAACTCGGGCGGCACGCCGACGCCGGGGCGAGATTGCAGCGGGCTATTGAGCTTCGACTTCAGTCTGCTCGTGCAGGCTGGGAGTGGTCCAGACTTGGTGTTAGGCGCGAATGTTTGCGCGCAGTACTGGTCGCGAGATCCCGGCGTTCCCGGGCGAGCGAATCTCACGGACGCATTGCGCTTTGAGATAGGACCGTGAAGGTCGAGGGGCGATGGGTGGCGTGGTGACTTCGAGTACCTGCGCGGGTTCATTGCTCCGCGCGCTTCCAGGCCGGCCGGTAGCTCATGCCCAGGTTCAGGATGCGCTGCAGCAAGCTGTCGTATTCGATGCCGGCCGCG
>JAYUOR010000050.1:0-5473 GCA_043760765.1 Planctomycetota bacterium
GCTGCTCAGCACAGAACCGCAGGAATTCGAGACCGTGCAGCGGATCTGCGCGCCGTCCATTGTCGCGAAAACGGCCGGCCCGATGAGGACGACCGACGAGTTGCCGCCGACCGGGCTACCGTTGATGGTCCACGCGAAATTGAGGTTCGCACCGGTGGCGGCGACCGAGAACTCTTTGGAAGCGCCCTCGACGACGAACAGGGTCGAGGCGGGTTGCAGCGTGATGCTGGGTGAGACGTTCACGGTCAAAGTGGCTGCGCCGCTAGTGATGTTGCCGCATGTGTTGCTGACGCGGCAGGAGTATTGACCAGCATTGCTGGGCCCAGCGGATGGAATCACGAGCGTACTGCTGTTGGTTCCGACAGGCGTTGATCCGTTCTTCAGCCATTGGAACGTCAAGCCTGCGCCGTTTGCCGTCACCGAGAATTGCGCCTGACTTCCGCTGCAAACGGTCTGGCTGGATGGACCCGCCGAGATCGTGGGCGCCGAGTTGACCGTCAGTGTCGCGTTCTGGCTGGTCACGGAGCCTTGGTTGTTGCTCACGCGGCAGGAATACTGAGCAGCGTCCTGGGTCGTTGCCGTGGGAATAAGGAATTGACTGCTATTGGTTCCGACGGGCGTCGAGCCGTTCTTGAGCCATTGGAAAACGAGCGTAGGTGAGCCATTCGCCGTCACCGAAAAACTCGCGGGAGAACCCACGCAAACCGTCTGACTCACGGGGTCGCCTCCCGGAGGAATGGACGGCGGGGTCTGCGCAGCGGAAACAGTGAGCAGCGCGTCGTTGCTGACCACGGATCCAGCGCTGTTGGCGATGCGGACGCTGTAGAGTTCGCCGTTGTTCGTCTGCGAGACGGGCGCAGTCGTGAAGCTGGGCAGGTTGGGTGCCCCAGGAATCGCGGCACCATTCTTGCGCCAAGTGAAACTCAGCGGCGCTGTTCCGGTGCCGGCCTGCAACGTGACAGTGAAGACCGCTTGCGCTCCGACTGGCACGGTCGTCGGCTGGGGTTGCACCGAGATCACGGGCGGAATGACGACGGTCAGGGTGGCTTCGTTGCTCAGCACCGAGTTGAGCGCGTTGCTGACGTTGACACGGAACTTGGCGCCGTTGTCCTGCGCCGTGGTCGGCGCCGTCGTGAAATTCGGCGCGTTGGGTGCGCCAGGAATCGTCGCGCCATTTCGCTTCCACACGTAGGTCAGGGGCGGCGTGCCATTGGCCACCACCGTGAAGTTGGCGGTTTGCCCAAGGTTCACACTGACGTTCGCCGGGTGCGAGCTGATCGAAACCGGAGTCTGAACATCGATGTAGTCCGTTTTTGTCAACGGCAGAAGGAGGCCATTCGTCAGCGTACCCGTCAGCCGGACCGACTTCAGACCGGGCGTCGAGTAGCCGTGGGGGACCGGAGTCCCGAAGCCCGAAGCCGCGGAAGTCTGTCCGTCCCCGAAATCCCACAGCCACACGTTGCTGAAGTTGCCGAAGGAGAGATTCGTGAACTGCACGGGAGAGTTGACTGCGATCGTGGTGGGCTGGCCGACGAACTCCACCGTGCCCGTGGGCGCGAGGACGACGATGAGGCCCGTCTTGACGAGTTCACCCTGCGTGCCTGGCGCGCTGACGTGCAGGCTCACGGTGTAGAGTCCGGCTTGGGAGTAGACGTGGGCCGGACTCTGAGCGTTCGATCCAACGCCATCGCCGAAATCCCAGACCCACGACGAACCGCCAATCGTTTGATCGGTGAACGCGACCTGTCCACCGGCGAGGATTTGTGTCGGGCTGGCCACGAATTGCACGTCCAGCGCGGGCTGCGGCACTTCGAAACGCAGCCTGTCGAGATAGACTTGCGACGGCAGCGTTGCATTGCCGCCATTGCCGGTCTGCACGGTCAGCGTGAATGCCGTCAGAAAGTTCGAGCCAGGGAAGAGCAGCTCCAAATCGGCGCTGACCGTCTCCAGCGCAGTCGTGAAATGGCCGCCGTGCAGGGTCGAAGTATTCGACGTCGCGGAAAACGTGTTGCGCGTCAGCAGATTGATCGAAGTGTTGCCGTCGGAAATGTCGGCGCTCATCCAGTCGTTGCTCAGCGCTGCGCCGAAGGATTCCCCATTGATGAACAGCACGTCGAACTGAAGCATGCTCATCCCGCCGGGGAAGGTGATCTCCTGCGCCAAGCCGGCGCCCGTCCTTGGCGTGGGCCCGGGCCCAGCACTTGGGGGCAGTGTGGTGTCCGTTGAGTCGCCGCCGATTTCCACCCAGAGCTGGCCGTCGGTCGGCATGTTCACATCGGGTCCGCCGGCCGCCGAGTTCATCACCAGACCGACGTTGCCTTGCGTGCCGAAGAAGACATCCCACGGCAATCCCGGTGTTGCGCCGGCAGCCTGCGACTCAAAACTCGAGTCGAGCAAGGGCGCCGTCACGCCGATGAAGCTATTGCGGACCTTTGTGGTGAATCCGCCGGGGCCCGTGGCGGTGAGCTTGACCGTGAAACTGCCGGCGTGCGGATAGGTACGCAACGGGTCACGTACGTTCGAGGTCGAGCCGTCGCCGAACTCCCACAGCCAATCCGTGGCATTGGCGCTGCTCGTGTTCGTGAACTGGACCTCGAGCGGTTTCACTCCCGCCGTCGGCGTCGCCGTGAAGTTCGCCTGTGGAGCGGTTGTCGATCCGCTGCTGCTGCTGCCACCGCCACTGCCACCACCACCGCCGCAGGCTCCATGGATCAGCACTGCAAAGACTAGGGCTCCAGGAAGGACGAGCAGAGCAGACTTACGCCGGCGCGAATTGGTTGAAAGCATCGCATTCTCCGAGGGGGTGGAACGATCGGCGACGACGGGAAAAGGCTGCCGTCGTGAACGGGGAAAGACAATCCTATGCGATTGCGGCCAAGTCTGGGGCCCGGGGGCGGCAATCCGGCCCGCGTCCTACCCGCGCCCGGCGCGCGGGGGCCTCGTCACGATTTTCGGTGCTGCAGCGGATCAGCGGACTTGCTTGGCCCGCGCATACTAAAGCGCATGTCCGACATGGAGACTCCAGCGCCCTGCCACGCCGATGCCGCCAGAGCGGTCAAGGGCGCAGTGGGGCCACCTCGCTGCGCAGCGCAACGTCGCGCGCCGGTCGCGTTTTTCGCTGCTGCAGTTCAACCATCGATGAAGCACTGCGCGCGACCGCGCTCGTCGCGCACGATCCGCAGGTGTGGCGCACCCTTGCGCGAGTGCACTTGAAGCGTTCAGAGGCTTCCGCCTCTGCCGCGTCGTGGGCCGTGGAACTGGCCCCCTTTTCCGCACAGGCGCACCACACACTCGCGGAGAGTCTGTTGTCGAGCGATAAAACGTCCGCGGCGCTCAGCGCCTGCGCACAAGCAGTTGCAATTGGCGCGCACTGGCCGACGCTGCTGCTGCGAGCGGCGATCCACACTCGCTCCGGCCGGCCCGAGGCCTCGAGGCTCGACGTCGCGCTCGCGGCTGTCGCGCGTCCAGAAATATTGAATCGCGAATCTGCGTGAGCGCGGGCCTCGCTCGCGGATCGAGATCCGAACTCAGGGGCAGATCTCGAAGCTCACTGCGTTCGTGAAGCCGACATCGTTGGGGGCGCTGAAGCCCGGATCGCGGCTGTAGAATTGTGCGAAGATTCGCGCGCCGGGCACGAGGTTCTTGGAAGCCATGTAGGCCTGCGAGAAGTGCACGGCGTAGTTTCCCGAGCAGTCCGCGACCACGGGCGGCGAGCCTCCCGCGCCCTGCAATCCCAAGCGCGCGATGCCGACATAGCCGCTCACGCACAGCGTTCCGCCGGCGAAGGGTTGCGCGGCGGGGCCGAAACTCCACAGCAGTACGCCAGGACGTTGATTGCGCACGTTCGTCGCGTTCAACGTGAAGGCGTCGGCGATGCTCGCACTCGGTGCTCCCTGCGTATCGATCGAGGGCGTGCAACCCAGGGAATTGACTTTGGCGACGCAGTAAGTGATCGGCGCGGCGCAGCCGCCGAGGAACACGCGCGCGCTGCCGGCGAAACTGAGCGCAGGACTGTCGAACGGCGCACCCGCGACTAAGTCCGCTCGGCCGTCGTGATTGAGGTCGCCTGCGAACGCGACCGAGAATCCAAGCTGATCGCCACCCGAGCCGTAGGCCGTGTACAGCGTGAGCCCGCTCGCGCCCGAGACCACGCGCACGCTGCCGGAGTTGTTGCCTTGGATCGCGTCGTTTCTTGCGCCGATGGCGAAGTCGCGCACACCGTCACCATCGCTGTCGCTTCCGCCCGCGACGGCGAAGCCGAACGTGGTTCCGGAGGAGCCCAGCAGTTTGCGCAGCACGGCGCCGTTCGCTCCGGAGATCACGAAGGCCGCGCCCGCGCTGAGGCCGTTCTGCTCGTCGAAAGGCGCGCCGACGATGAAGTCTGCGTGTCCGTCGTGGTTCACGTCGCCCGCTTTGGCGACCGAGAACCCGAAGCCATCGCCGGCTGAATCCGGATCGAGCGTGAGCAAAATCGTTCCATCCAGGCCGGAGAAGACCAGCGCGCGCCCGGCAAGCGAACCCGCGTAGTTGGCGCCAACTACGCCGACGAGCAAGTCGTCGTGTCCATCGCCATTGACATCGCCCGCACTGCTGACTGAATTGCCCAAATGCTCTGCCGCGAGCAGGCCGAAGAAACTGTGCAGCACGGTTCCGTTGGCGCCCGAGAAGACACGCGCCATGCCTGCACCCTGGACCGCACCCGCGTTTGCAAAGGGCGCGCCGACGATCAGGTCCACGACGCCGTCGGAATTGACGTCTCCGGCGCAGGCGACCGAACTTCCGAATTGCTGTCCGGACGCGTTGCCCGCGAAGCTGAACAGTGTGGCGCCATCGGCTCCTGAGAACACGATGGCCCGACCGCCCAGGGAGTGCAGCGAACTGTCACGTTTGGCGCCGACGAGGAAGTCGCCGTGTCCGTCGCCGTTCAAGTCGCCCACTCCGGCGACGGACACTCCCAGGTACTGCTGTGAGCTGCCGATCCGAGTCAGCAAGAGGGATCCGTCGCGACCCGACAGCACGCGCACTTCGCCGTCGCGCACATTCATCTCCGGGCCGCCGACGATCACATCCTCGAAACCGTCCGCGTTCACGTCGACTCCGCCGCCGACGGAGTATCCGAAATGATCGAGCGGGGCGCTGCCGTTCAGTGTGTACGCCGGCGCCTGCGCGGACGCCGCTTCAGTCAAGACCGTCAGGCACGACACCGCGAAGAGACCCGCGGTGGAATTTGAGAGATTCATGGCAATCCAGTTTGGGGTGTGGGTCTCGCTTGCCTGGGACCGGGCGAGCGCAGGCCGCGCGACGCGCGATCTTCCGATCGCCTGCGCTAGCGCCGTGCGCTGGGCGGGTCACAGCGATTTTCAACACCGACTCCGGAACCTGAATCGGCACCCCCGGGAGGGCTCTTTATTCGTCAGCCCTGCTCGGCGGGGGCCCGCGCCTTCTTCTCAGGCCTCAATTCACCCGCCGCTCC
>JAYUOR010000051.1:0-2197 GCA_043760765.1 Planctomycetota bacterium
GGGTCTCGCCGCTCGAAATCGAGAACGTGCTCCTGCGCCATCCCGCCGTGGCCGAGGTCTGCGTGCTGGGCTGCGAGGACGAGGAACGTTTGGTGAAGCCCTTCGCTTTCGTGGTCGTGAACCCCGGGCACGCGCAAGGGCCGCAACTCGCCGCGGAGCTGAAGGAACACGTCAAGCGCCACCTCGCGCCCTACAAGTACCCGCGCTGGTTCGAGTGGCGCGAGAGCCTGCCGAAGAACGACCGCGGCAAAGTCGCCCGCAAGGAATTGCGCGCGGCCTTGCCCGCGAAGTCGCGCGCGAACTGAGCGCGTATCGCGCTCTCGAAGCGCTTCAGACGCGCCGCACCGCGGCCAGAATCGAGCGCGTGGCCCAGCTCTTGTTCAGCGTGTAGAAGTGCAGGCCCGGCGCGCCGCCTTCCAAGAGGCCGCGGCACTGCATGATCGCGTGTTCGATGCCGATCGCCATGACCGCTGCCGGGTCGTGCTGGAAGCGCCGCAATCGCTCGAGCAATTCCACCGGAATTCTTGCGCCGCACATCTTCGTGAAGCGCTCGACCTGCGCAACGTTCGTGATCGGCATGATGCCGGGCACGATCGGGATGCGGATGCCGCGATCGCGCGCGCGATTGAGGAAGGCGAAGTAGTCTGCGTTGTCGAGGAACAACTGCGTCACCAGAAAGTCGGCGCCCGCGCGCACCTTGTGCACGGTCCAGTCGAGGTCGCGCTCGGCGCTCGTCGATTCGACGTGGCCTTCGGGATAGCAGGCGCCGCCGACTTCGATGTCGAACTGCGACTTGAGAAAGCTGACCAGATCGGAGGCGTGCGCGAGGCCGCCCACTTGCGGCGTGAAGGGCCCGCTGCCCGCCGGAGCGTCGCCGCGCAGGGCCAGGATATTCTCGATGCCCGCGGCGCGCAGGCCCTCGACTTCGCGGATGAGTTCCGCCTGAGTCACACCCACGCAAGTCAGGTGCGCCATGGAAGTGAGCCCGAGTTCGCGTTGGATGCGCGCGACAAGTTCGTGCGTGCGCCCACGCGTCGAACCGCCCGCGCCGCAGGTGACCGAGATGAAATCCGGCGCGAGCACGTCGCGCAGGTCCGCGGCGGTCGCGAGCAATGCGTTCGCGCCCGCGTCGGTCTTGGGCGGGAAAAACTCGAAGCTGAAGACCGGCCGGCCGCGGCCGTGTTTGGCTCCGATTCGCATGACGGCACTCATCGTGATTGGACTCCGCCGGCTTGAGCCGCCGCCGGGGGCTCGAGCAGTTCGCCTAGTTTCGCGCGCCACGCGGCGGGAATCGGCTGGCTCTTGAGCGACGCGATGTCGGTGCAGACGGTTGTCATGCGCGCATCGACGACCACGGCGCCGCCCTGTTCGAAGACGAAGTGCAGACCCAGGGAAGACCTGCCGAGGTGAAAGCAAGTCACGCGGACGATCGGCCGGTCGCCGAAGCGCAGCGGCCCGCGAAAGTCGACCTCGGAGTGGACCAGCGGAAAGCCGATCTTCTCTTCCATGATCAAGCGGTCGTAGCGCACGCCGACGTGCTGCTCCCACAATTCCTCGGTGACGGCGTGCACGTATTCGAAGATGCGCGGATAGTAGGCGATTCCGGCGGGATCGACGTGGCCAAAGCGCACACGGATCTGGGTCGTGAAGCTCTTCAAGGGAAAAGCTCCGGCCAGGTCTCGCGCGCCGATTCGACCACGACTCGCGCCAATTGCTCGGTGAGGTCGCGGCCTTCCGCAGCGCTGGCGGCCGCGGGGTCGCCGCAGTAAGCCTCGCTTGCACCGGCCTCGCGGAAATTGGAAACACCGGCGTTCATCTTCGTGAGCAGGTCGATCTTCACAGCCGGCAGTGTGCTGCGCGAAGCGCGCACGTTCGCCGGATCGGCATACATCACCAGGCTCGACTCGTAACGGCCCGCGTGGCAATCGCCGCTTTGGAATTCCTCCCCGAGGGTAGCAGCCCAACGCTTGCGCGAAACATCGGCGAGGATCGCCTGGGCCTTCATCGGTCCGCGTTTCGCGTGGTCGAGTACCACGCCGCGCAGCACGGCGACATGCGCGGGCTCGAGGTGGCCGTTGACCAGCACCACCTGCAACACGCCTTCCTGTTCGACGGCCGTGATCACGTCCTCGACCAAGGCCCACAGCGTGCCGGGCCGGATCGTCACGCGCCCGGCGAAACCGTCGGTGTAATTGGT
>JAYUOR010000052.1:0-5471 GCA_043760765.1 Planctomycetota bacterium
CTGGCGCTCGCCGACAGCGAGCAGGAGCGCGCGCGCCTGCTGGCCGAATTCGCGGCGCTCGAAACTTCGTCGCGCGAACTCGAAGCAAATCAGAAGGCCCTGGAGCTGGAGCGCGCGCGCATCGGGTCGCGCATCGCGGTGTTGCGCGACTTCGAACGCGAGCGCGAGAGTCTCGACGCGGGCGCCAAGGCCCTGCTCGCTGAGATTCGCGGCGGCAAGGGACCGATCAGCGCGGCTGAGCTCTCCGGCATGTTCGCGGACCACGTGCACACCTCGACCGAGCTGGCGCGCGCGCTGGACGCGGCGCTGGGCGAGCGCGCGCTCGGACTCGTGGCGAAATCGAGCGACACGGCGCTGCGCGCGGCCGATTGGCTCAAGCAGCGCCAGCGCGGCCAAGTGCGCATCGTGCTCGCCGGAGTCCTGGCCGATTTTCAGCTGCAACCCGCGCCCGACTTCACGCTGGAAGAACGTGGCCTGATCATCGCGCGACTGTGCGACGAGGTGCGCACGGACGCTGAATTCCAGGCGTTGTCGCGTTACTTGATCGGCGACGTCTTCGTCGCCGCCGACGTCGCGGCGTGCCTGCGACTGGCGGCGTCCTACCCGGATTTCCGCTTCGCCACGCGTGAGGGCGACCTGGTCGATGCCGCCGGATTCGTCGGCGGACACCGCGAGATCGCGCAGGGCGCAGTCGGCCGGCGCTCCAGCGCCGATCAACTGGAGCGCAGCGCCCAAGAGCTTTCGACGCGCATCGCGGCACTCGAGAGCGAGCACCGCGCCGCGCGCGCCAGGCATACGGAATTGCTGCAGACGCGCGCCGGCAGCGAGCGCGTCTTCGAAGACAGGCGCAAGAGCCTGGGCGATGCCGAGCGCGAGAATCACACCTCGCGTGCGCGGCTCGTGGACCTCGAGAGTGCGCTGAGCCTGGCCCGGCGCGAAAGCGACAGTGTCGGTACCGAGCTCGAGCGCCTCGATTCCGACATCGTTGCCGCCAGGCTGCGCGTGCAGTCGACCGAAGCGCGCTTCGTCGAACTCAATCAAGGCCTCGGCGAACTCGAGCGCGCACGCCACGAGCAGGAGACTCGCCGCGATCAGTTGCTGCGCGAGGAGCAGCAGCTCTCGATCGAATGCACACGCCTGCGCGCCGAACTCGAGGGCCATCAGCGCCGACGCGGCGACCTTGGGCGCGGCGTGGATGAGATCCAGCTCGAACTCGAGCGCTCGCTGCGCCTGGCGGGCGAAAGCGCGCGCAGCGCCGACGAGGCTATGGGGGACATCGCGGCGCTGCGTGAAACCTCCGACGCGTTGCTCGTCGAACGCGCCCATCAGGAAGAGCGTGCCCTGCAGCTGCGCGCAAACGAACGCAACGCCCGCGAGTCGATCGATTCCTTCAGACGCCGGCTCGATGCCGCGACGCGCGAACTCGAGAGTTCCGTGGATCAGCTGGCGCAATTGCGCCTCGAGGAACAACGCCTGACACTTGAACGCGCCGAGGCCCTTGCCCGGGCCCTCGAAGATCTCGGCTTCGACGAACTGGCCCTCGCGCAGAGCTGGGACTCGTCGCAGGGTCGCGAGCCGTTGCTCGACGCTGCCGAACTCGGGCTACTCGAACAGCACGTCGCGACGTTGAAGCAGGAGCTCGATCGCATCGGCCCGGTCAACACCGAGGCTGTCCTGGAATTGACCGAAGCCGACGGCCGCTTCACCTTCCTCGACACGCAGCGCAAGGACCTGGCGCGCTCGCGCGAAGCGCTGGGCGAAACGCTTTCGACGATCAACGAAGAGAGCGTGCGCTTGTTCCTGACGACGTTCGAAGAAGTGCGCGGGCACTTTCAGGTGCTCTTCCGTCAACTCTTCGGCGGCGGCAAGGCGGATCTCGAACTGCAGCAGGGCGTCGATCCGCTCGAGGGCGGGATCGAGATCAGCGCGCGTCCGCCCGGCCGCGAAATGTTGCCGATCGGCCTGCTCTCGGGAGGCCAGCGCACGATGACCGCGCTGGCGCTCTTGTTCGCTGTGTTCAAGGCGCGGCCGAGCCCGTTCTGCATCCTCGACGAAGTCGACGCCGCGCTCGACGACGCCAACATCGGCCGCTTCCTCGGCATGCTCGACACCTTCCGGGCCGGCACGCAGTTCGTGCTAGTGACGCACAACAAGGGCTCCATGGCGGCCTGCGAGGGGCTCTATGGCATCACCATGGAGGTCAAGGGCGTCTCGCGTTACGTCGCCGTCGAATTCGGTGACGTCGAGAGGTTCGTCCCGGACGCCACCGGCGACGCGGCCAAGGCTTCACGCTCCCGCGATGAGGTCCAGGCCCGCGCTGCCCAAGCTGAAACGGGGCAGGCAGAACCGGAGGCTCACTCGAGCCCGGAGCCGTCCGTAGACGAAGACACCAGCGGTCTGCGCAGCGTGGAACTGGTCCCGGCTTCCCGCTCCCAAGGCGTGGGGGCAAGTCCGGAGCTTCTTGCCACGGCGCCTGAGCAGTAGGCTGGAGGCGGCAGCGCCGGCCGCGCGCCCCGTCCGATGTCGCACAGTCAACACGCATTTCTTCCGAAGCTGAGTCTGGCCTGGATCGCAGTGGGGTTTTTCTCCATGGCGTCTTGGGCTCAAGAGCCCGTCTCCCAGGGCAGCCCGCCTGCTCCCGAGCTCGCGGACCCGGCGGCACAGGATCCCAAACCGCCGCAGCCTCCGGTCGTCGATCCGACGCCGGCACCAGTGGCCGGCGATCCAGCGGTCGGGACATCGGGCAGCAAGCCCCAGGAGCCCGTGCCACAAGAGCCTGCGACCAAACCCGTGGATCAAGCGTTGGTGCCGCCCGCGGCGTCGACAGCGATAGCGCCGCTCGCCTCGACCGTTGATGGCGCGCGTTCCAAACAAGTTGGCGAGCCATCCGCCGCGGTGCAGTCCACGATTACAGCCCTAGTCTCAGTTCCGAGGGACTTGGCTTCGGTTGCCGCAGCGCTCGACAAGATCGTGTCGGAGCATCCCGCGATTGCGCGACCACTCGATCTGGGCAAGCTGACCGACGGACGAAATTTGCCCGCCTTGCTTTTTGGCGCCGAGGGAGCTCTCGCCCTCGAGGAACGTCCGACGATCCTGTTGCTCGGCGGCCTTGACGGCGAAGGTCCGTCCGGTGGCGTCGCTGTGCTCGAAATTTCAGCCGAATTGTTGCGCGAGCCCGCGAACCTGCCGGCGGGCGTCGCCTTCGCGGCGGTTCCCTGGGCTTCGCCGGAAGCCCTGGAACTCACTCTGGCTGGCCGCTCCGCCGACGGCCGCAACACGCGGCCCGTCGACGAGGATCGCGACGGACGCTTCGACGAAGACGGCCCCGACGATCTCGACGGCGATGGATTGATCCTGCAGATGCTGGTTGAAGATCCGGATGGTCTTTGGACTCGGCCCGCCGGCCAGCGTCTCCTGGCGCGCGCGAAGCCAGGTGATGCGCCGCGTTACACGCTGACGCTGGAAGGCAAGGACGACGACGGCGACGGCTTGTTCAATGAGGACGGCCCGGGCGGAGTGGTGCTCGACCTCAATTTCCCGGTGGGGCGCACGGGGCCGTGGGTCGACAACCTGGCGGGCGTGCTGCCGCTTTCCGAGTCGCTGCCGCGCACCTACGCAGACTTCGCGCTCGCGCGCCACGCGGCGGTCGTGATCCTCTTTCAGGGCAACTACGGTCGCTTGGCCATTCCTGGCGGTTCGAAGTCGACCACCATAGCGGGCTGGATGCCCGACGCCGATCGCAGCGTCTTCGAGCGCGTAAACGCTTCGTTCAATGCGGCCAGCGCGCGGCGCGGCACGCCCATGTCCACGCTGCTCGAATGCCGCGGACGCGAGCGTCGCGGCGCGGCCGTCGACTGGTTTTATTCCGTGGGCGGCGCGTTGGCCTTTGAAATCGCGCCCTGGGGGCCGGGACTTGATACGCCGGCCGAGGGTGGCCCGGAAAACGCGCGCTTCGATAACCCGAAGCCGGAAAACGGACGCAAAGCTCCCGATGGAGTTTCGGCCGAAGACCTGGCTTGGCTGCGCTGGATCGACGACACGAGTGGCGGTCTTGGGTTCATGGACTGGCACCCGGTCGAGCTCGTGCGCGGCGGTCAAGTACTGGTCGGCGGATGGGAGCCTGGCGCGCGCACGACACCGCCCAAGGAGAAACTTCCGCGCGCCTTGCAGGGCCTGGCGGACTTCACGCGCCGGCTGAGTTCGAGTCTGCCGCGTCTGGAACTGCGCATCGCTGAAGCCAGCCGCGACGGTGACGTTTGCCGCATTCGCGCCAGGATCGCCAATGCCGGCGTCTTGCCCACCGGGCTCGCCATTTCCGATCGCCGCGTCGACGGGGTCGGCGCCTGGCTTTCGCTCGAGCTGCCCGCCGAGGCGAAATTGATCGCTGGATCCGGGCGCTGCTCGCTCGCGCGCCTGGCCGGAGGCGGGATCTCGCGCGAATGCGAGTGGGTCGTGGTCGCGCCCGCGGGTTCGACCTTCTCACTGCGCGCCGGCGGCGACTGGGCGCTGCCCGTCGCGAAAGAGGTCAAGCCGTGATGCTCGCCATGCTCGCAGCGATCGCCGCTCTGGCCCTGGCGCCACAGGACGGCACGGGCGACAAACGTCGTCTGACTTTGGGGCCGGACAAGCGCGTCGAGCTCGATTTTCAGCACTACTACAAGGCGCGCGAGCTGAAAAATGCTCTCTCCAGCCTGGCCGCCACCTACCCCGAATTCGTGCAGCTCGAATCGCCGGGCAAGAGCCGTGGCAACGACGATCTGTGGGTCGTGCGCCTGAGTGAAAACGCGGGCGTCGATCCGGAGACCAAGCCGGCGATCTTCATTTTCGCGGCGGCTGGACTTTCGGATGTGCAGGGCACCGAACTCGCACTCTCGTCGCTGGTCGAATTCCTGCAGGAACACGCGCGCCAGGAGCGCGTCGCTCGCGCGCTGCGCGAGACGACGCTGTACTTCCTGCCCTGCGGCAATCCTGACCTGCGCTCGACCGTCCTGAGCGGACTCGAGTCGGGGTCTGGCGCGGCGCTGTCCGCCACTTCGCGCGTCGATCTGGAGCGCAATTATCCTGTCGGTTGGAATCCGTTCCAGCTCGCCGGTGACGAAGGCGTCAGCAATCCCGGTCCCTATCCGCTCTCGGAGCCCGAGGCTCGTTTGATCAGCACGTTCCTCGTCCAGCACGAGAACATTGGTGTGGTCGTCGGCTTCGCCCCGAGCAATCTGCTGAAACGCACGCTCGATCTCGAACCGCAACTCGTGCGTGAATCCGCGAATCTACAGCGGCTCCTGGATGCGCAAGCCCTGAACGCGGGCGCGCTGCTTGCGTTCACCGGCCGCGCCGCAGAACCGCGCGGCGCGCTCGACGACTTTGCCTACGGTCAGCTCGGCGCGCTGCCGGTGCGACTCCTGTGCGGTGACCTCGACGCGCAAAGCGGACTCGCGTTGCCGCGCACCGACGAGATCGCGCCGCTGGCGCGC
>JAYUOR010000053.1:0-15693 GCA_043760765.1 Planctomycetota bacterium
AGGCGCGGGGAGCTTGGGTGTTTTCGGCTGGAAAAGGTGGGGGCTTGGGGGTGGTGCCGCCCGTACGGTGCCAGGCACCCGGTCGGCGGAGCGGTACCGCCGACATGGATCCTGGCACCGGCAGGGCGACACCGGCGCGACCCTTGGTGGCGGAAGGGCGTGGGTGCCCGGATCCCGGCTGACCGTACTCGCGCAGACGGGTGCCAGGCACCGTACGCTCGTACGCCCCGGGCACACTGGAGACAGGCGCCAACGCCAACGCCCGCCGTTGTCTATAAATGAGGGACGATGGCCAAGATTCTGCTCTGCTGTGGCGCCTCGGTGGCGATCTACAAGGCCTGCGACCTGGCGAGCAAGCTGGTCCAGGCCGGACATTCGGTGCGCACGGTCCTGACGCCGACCGCGGCCGAGCTGGTCTCCCCGCAGATCTTCGAGGCCGTGACGGGCGAGCGCGCCGCGGTCTCCGAGTTCGGTCCGACCCGCCAGGGAGCCATGGACCACATCCAGCTCGGTCAGTGGGCCGAGTTGATCCTCGTCGCGCCCGCCAGCGCCGACCTGATCGCCAGAATCGCCCACGGCCTGGCCAACGACCTGGTCACCACCGCCATCCTGGCCTGCCCGAAGGAGCGCGCGCGGCTGCTCGCCCCCGCGATGAACCCCGGCATGCTCGCCCAGCCGGCTGTGCAACGGAATCTCGAACAGCTCCGCCGCGATGGCTGGACCGTCGTCGAGCCCGACTCCGGGCATATGGCCTGCGGTGACGACGGCGCCGGCCGCCTACCCGAAACCGCGACCCTGCTCGCGCACGTCGCGGAGCGGCTGAAGGCATGAGCGCTCGCGCTACCCGTACGGCCAAGCCGTCGCGGCAACTTTCCGCGGTCGTCACCGCCGGTCCGACGCGCGAGTACGTCGACCCGGTCCGCTACCTCTCGAACGAGTCGAGCGGCCGGATGGGTTTCGCGATCGCCGCTGCCCTCGTTCGACGGGGAGTCAAGGTGACGCTGATCGCCGGACCGGTCGCGCGCCCCACTCCGCCCGGTGTCCAGCGTATCGACGTCGTCAGCGCCCGCGAAATGCTCGCGGCGGTGCGCAAAGCCTTCCGTTCGGCCGATCTTCTGGTCATGTCGGCGGCGGTGGCGGACTGGCGACCGACGCGAAAACTGGCCGGCAAGTGGCGCAAGAAGGACGGCGGCACTCAGACGACGAGCTTGGAGTTGACTCGCAATCCCGATATTCTCGCCAGCGTCGCGCGGAGCAAGGGTCAGAGGCTCGTCATGGGCTTCGCCCTTGAAACCGGCGACGGTGAGCGGCGCGCGCAGGCAAAACTGCGCCGCAAGAACCTGGACTACATCGTCTTGAACGACGAGAGTGCGCTCAACGCGATCCGTTCGAGCGTCACGATTCTCGGGCGGGACGGTTCGCGCCAGGGGCTCGACCGACGCTCCAAAGAGGACATCGCCGAAGTCCTCGCGGAGTTGGTTACCGACAAGGCGCGCGCCGAAGGGCGCGCAAAGCGCGGGCTGTGAAAAGCAGTCCGCGTTCGGCGGACAAAGAACTTTCATGGCTCGAGCGGCAGCGCGCAAACGTTCGACGACAGCGGACGACGAACGAACCGGAGCGAGTTTCATTTCGCGCCTCGGCGTGCTCGTCAAGAGCCTGTTCGTCGCCGATGACGACGCAGAACCGTCGCAACACGCGCGCGAAGTGGTCGGCATTCTCATGCTGTTCGCTTCGCTGTGGTTGTTCTTCGCGATGCTGAGCTACTGGACGCCCTACAACGATCCGGGCGCGCAGGGGATGAACTGGGGCGGCAAGCTCGGCTTCTATCTCGCCATGGCGGCGCACGCCATCGCCGGCGCGGCGGGATTGATGTTCGCTGGCCTGAGCTTCTGCTGGGCGGTGGTGTTGATCGCGCGCAAGTCGGTGCCCAAGGCGCCGCTGCGCGTGGTCTCGGCGATCGCTTTCACGGTCAGCCTGGGGTTCCTGTTGCACATGGGCTTCAGCGGGCCCGACGGCCAGTTCGTTCCCAGCGCACGCCTGCCCTTCGGCGCGGGGGGCTGGTTCGCGAACGCGGCGACGCCGGTGCTGCAGGACAAAGTCGGCGGCCCGGGACTTTGGATCCTGATGCTCGCGCTGACGCTGGTCTCGTTCATGCTCGCCTCGAACATGGCGTTCTATCCGCTGCTCGTCGAACTGAACGAGTGGGCGAAGAAGCGCCGCGAGGAGCGCGGCGAGTCGTTCCTGCGCGCGGCGTTCACCTGGATCGGCGGCATGTTCCTCGGGCTGTGGGATTTTTTGCGCGGCGCGGGGCTCGGCGAGAGCAAGGCGGCGCGCGAGGAAGCGCGCTTGACCCAGCCTGCGGCGTCGGTCAACTCCACGGCAAGCGCTGCTGTCGCGCCTGCGACAGTCGGTCGTCGAACGAAGGACGCGGTGAAGGCGCCGGTCGCGGTCGATCCGGCTGCGACGGATTCCGAAGACGACGACGAACTCTCGCCCGCCGCAGGACACTTCGGCGATCCGGACGACGACGAGGACGTCATCGACGATGTCGATGAGGATTCGATTGCCGTCAAGGCCGGGATCAACGACGAGATCTTCGCCGAGGACATCGGCGCTCACGACGACAGCGACGGCGATGGGCCTGTTCCAACGCTGGATCACGACGCCGACGAGGACGCCGACGAAGGTGTTTCGATCCAGCCGATCGCACCGCTGCCTCGTGCAAAAAACAGCCTGAAACAGCCGCAAAAGGCCCTGGTCCACGAGCTGCCCTTCGAGCCACCGACTCCGCCGCCGGGCGAGTGGCGCTTCCCGCCGCTCGACTTGCTCGAGCGTGCCGACAGCAACGCAGGCGGGCTCGACGAGAAGGCCCTGCTTGCCCAGGCGCGCAAGCTCGAAGCCGCGCTCTTGTCCTTCCACGTCGAAGCTACGGTCTGCGGCGCGTCGGTCGGCCCGACCGTGATCCTGTTCGAGCTCGAAGTGACGCAGGGTACGCGCATGAACAAGGTCACGCAGCTCAGCTCGGAAATCGCAGCTGCCCTGCGCGCCCAGTCGGTGCGCATCATCGCGCCGATTCCCGGCAAGGCGACCATCGGCATCGAAGTGCCGAACCTCGCGCGGCGCAAGGTGCGCATTTCCGAGCTGGTCAATCAGAACGCCTACGACACGAAGTTCGGCGCGCTGCCCTTGTTCCTCGGCATCGACGCCGAAGGCCAGCCGATCGTCGAGGATCTGGCGCGCATGCCACACCTTTTGATCGCGGGCACCACCGGCTCGGGCAAGTCGGTTTGCATCAACACAATCCTTGCGAGCATCCTCCTGACGCGCTCGCCCCACGACGTGCAGATGATCCTGATCGACCCGAAGATGGTCGAGCTGCAGATGTTCGAGAAGATCCCGCACTTGATGTTGCCGGTGGTCACGGATATGCGCCAGGCGACCAAGGTGCTCGAGTGGGCGATCGAGAAGATGGAAGGCCGCTACGAGTTGTTCCGCACGGTCGCCGTCAGGAACATCAAGGGCTACAACGCGCTCAGCGAAGACGAACTGAAGACTCGCCTGGGCGAAGAATTCTCCGACCGCACGCCGCGCCACGTGCCCTACATCATCATCGTGGTCGATGAATTCGCCGACTTGATGATGCAGGCGAAGAAGGAAGCCGAACAGGCGATCACGCGCCTCGCGCAGAAGTCGCGCGCGGTCGGCATCCACGTGATCCTGGCCACGCAGCGGCCGTCGATCGACGTGATCACGGGCGTGATCAAGGGCAACTTGCCGACGCGCATCGCGTTCCAGGTCGCGTCGAAGGTCGACAGCCGCGTGATCCTCGACACGATGGGCGCGGAGAAATTGCTCGGCGGCGGCGACATGCTCTACAACCCGCCGCAAAGTTCGCGCATCAAGCGCGTGCAGGGCGCGCTGGTCGAGGACCACGAGATCAAGTCGCTGGTCGACTTCGTCTGCACCGACTCGGCGCAGAACTTCAATCAAGAGCTCAAGCAGCTGACCACCGGCACGGCCCAACCGGGAGCCGGCGAGGCTTTCGAGTCCGCGCTCGACGACCCTATGTGGGACGACGCCGTGCGCGTGATCCTGAAATCCAAGCGCGGCAGCGCGAGTCTTTTGCAGCGCGCGCTCGGCGTCGGCTACACGCGCGCCTCGCGTCTCCTGGACATGATGGGGGAGGCGGGCATCGTCTCCGACCACAAGGGCAGCAAGGCGCGTGAAGTCCTGATGACCATCGAGCAGTGGGAAGAACAACACGGCTCGGAATTGCCGGGCGGCTCCAGGAGCTCCGATGCGTGACATCGAAGGCCCGGCCACGATTCGAACACCAGTGCGAACCCCATGAGGATGAACGTGAGTGACACCAAGAAATCCGCCGTACCGCACACCGCCTTGCACGACATCTCGGGGCTTTCGTTGATTGCCCTGGGCGCGCTCCTGGGCACCTCGGCGGTCATGTACATGAAGGGGCCGACCGAAAACCCCGGCAGCTACACGACCCTGATGAGCGGATTCATCGAGGTTTTCGGCGCCGCGCCGATCCTGTGGATCTGTCTGGGCCTCGTTTTCGTCGGCGGGCGTCTGTACCTCTTTGGTGGCGAGCGCGGTCTGATCCGCGACGCGGTCGGCTTTTGCGCGACGGGCCTGGCCCTTTCAGTCTTGCTGGGCGCATTTTCCCCCGCCCTTGGGGGCTCGTTCGGCAATGCAACCGGCGGGGCAGCGAGCGAACTTGGCAGCAAGGCCCTTGGAATTGCGTTGGGCCTCGGACTTCTGATCGCGATCGCCTGGGTCGCGTGGCTGCGCGTCGCACCGCCCGCGCTCGTTGCGAAGGCGACCGCCTTGATCGGCGAAGATCCCGCTCCTGAGACGATTTCGGAATCTGCGGCTCGTCGGCTGGCGCGAAATGCCCCGCCGCTCAAGCCGCGTACGGAGGATCCCCTGGGAGTGACTTCGGACGAGGCTGACGCCTTGCTACCCAACGCCGAGCGCGAGGAAATCCTCAATGCGCTTCGCACCGCGAATCGCAACAGCGCCACGACCGTCAACCATGCCCCGTCGCCCTATCCCGCGGACGTCCGCCGCGAGGGCGGCATTCCCCCCGGGGCCCGTCCCATCGAGACTACGAATGAGCCTAGATCAACCCTGCCGCTCGTCAGCCCGAGTGGGGCAAGCGTCCGTCCCGCAACCCCTGCCACTTCAACTGCAGCCGCTCCTGGCGGGGCAAGTGCGAGCGGTACTGGGTCCGTGCACACCTGGAGCGCGCCCAAGCACGTCACAACCCAAGTCAGCCCTGGCGCAGATCTGGCTGGAAACAAGGATGCCCGCGGCGCTGGCGGACCCGCGCGCGCGCCGCTCGCTGCCGAGCTGAAGGCCGCAGCCCCGGCCCCGGCTCCCGAAAAGGTCGCGCGCGAAGTTGCGACACCGCTGCAGGGCCGCACGGCCGCCGAATCCGCGCGGGCGATTCCGATTCTGCCCGCGGACGGTCAGGTTGGAGCACCGACCTGGGAGAGCGACGACACTTTGGAGGCCGAGCTCGCCGAGGCGGAGAAAATCGTGCAGACGGGCGACGCTGAAGTCGTCGATGCCTACGGAACTCCGCTGGAGCTGGTCGCCGAACTGCGCGGTCAAGTCGCAAAGGTCGAAGCGCCGCCGGCCGTCGAGGCCGCGATCGTCGAGGACGACGATAAAGAGTCGGACGACGACGAATTCATGGCGGCAACGCAGGCCATGGTCGCGGAAGACGAGGACGAGCTCGAGGCGGAGGCCGATGATGAACTCGAAGTCGAGCCTGAGCTCGAGGTCAAGCTGGCAGTTGCTGACCAAGGTGATCCGGACGAAGAGCTGGGCGGAGCAGAAGTCGTCGCTGAAGTCGCACAAGTCGTGGTCGCCAAGGCCGTCGAGATCAAGCCGGTTCTGACCGTTTCGGCTCCGACACCCCAACCGCTTCCCGCGCCGGTGGCGGAGGTACTGCCCGCGGCCAAGGAAGCGCGCGAGGTCGTGCTCCAACCGATTCAGGCAAGCCTTTTCGACGCACCCGCGCAAAAGCCCGTCCCCGCCCCCGCGCCTGCGCCCGCCCCACGCGAGCGCACCGTCGTGCTCGACCCGCAACCCGCGCCCGAAGCCCTGGCCGAGTCCAAGCCCGCGGACGAGGACCTCGTCTATCGCTCGGGCATGCTTTTCCTGAAGCACAAACGCGTCGCCGTTTCGATGCTGCAGCGCGAATACGGCCTGGATTTCAAGCAGGCGACCGCGGTCCTCGACCAACTCCAGGAGCAGGGTCTGATCGGTCCGTACTTGGGCGGTCAGCGCAGGGATATACTCCTGACCGCGGAGGAGTGGCGGGCCAGGGTTGGCGCGGCGTCCTGAGCGCCCAGACCTTGGATCCCGCGGGCCGCGACGCGAGTCGTCGTCACTGACCCGAATGGCAAAGAAAGCTAGTCCCGCGCGCCGCACGGCGAAGTCCCAGTCAGCGCCGCCGGCCTCGGTGGTCAGCCTCGTGCACCTAGGCTGCGCGCGCAACCTGATCGACTCGGAGCTGATCCTGGCGCGCCTGGCCGAAGAAGGCCTAGCCGTCAGCGGCGATGCGACGCAGGCGGGAACGGTCGTACTCAACACCTGTTCCTTCATCGGACCGGCGCGCGAGGAGTCCTACGCGAACATTCGCGAACTTTTGGCGCGCAAGGAACGCGGCGAACTCGAACGCGTGGTCGTCGCCGGCTGTCTGGTGCAGCGCTACAAGCGCGAGCTCGCTGTGGACTTTCCCGGCGTCGATCTCTTCGCGGAGATCTCCGACGGCCGCGAACTGGCACGGCGGATCCGAAATCTGGCCGATGGCAGCAAGATCGAGAGCTACCTCGAAAGCCCCGGGCTGCGCGAAGCGACGCGCGACGGCTCGCGAATGCTCGCCACGCCGGGTTCCTACGCGTACCTGCGCATTTCGCATGGCTGCGATCACACCTGCAGCTTCTGCGCCATCCCTTCGATCCGCGGGCCGCATCGTTCGAAGCGGCCGTCCGACCTGGTCGAGGAAGCGCGCGAGTTGATCGACGCCGGTGTGCGCGAGCTGGTGCTCGTCGCCGAGGATTCGACCGCCTGGGGACGCGACATCGGGCTTGAACTTCCGGCGCTGGTCGAGTCGCTCGCGGAACTCCAAGGCCAGCATCGCCTGCGGATCATGTACGCCTATCCCAATCGCTTTCCGTGGGAGCTGACGCGCCTGTTGCGCGAACATCCGCGGGTCGAAAAGTACCTCGACATTCCGGTGCAGCACATCGCCACGCCGATGCTGCGCGCCATGCGCCGCGCGGGCAGCGGCGATCAAGTGCGCCGGCTGCTCGACCGACTGCTTGAAGAGGTGCCGGGCATCACCTTGCGCACGACGCTGCTCTTGGGTTTTCCCGGCGAGAGCGAAGCGGACGCCGACGAGGCCGCGGCTTTCGTGCGCGAATACTCGCTCGGCCGCCTCGGCGCGTTCACCTATTCGCATGAACAGGGCACGCCGGGCTTCGAACTCGAGAACTCCGTGCCCGAGACGCTGGCCATCGCGCGGCGCGAGCGCGTGCTGGCGGCGCGCGATGAAGTGCTGGCGGCTTCGCAGCGAAAACTGATCGGCTCGGAGATCGAAGTCCTGGTCGATGAAGTGCATCCGACCGGCCGCACGCCCTACGCCGTCGCACGCACCTCGATGGACGCGCCGGAAGTCGACCTGATCGCGCGCCTGCGCGGCGTGCGCGCCACGGTCGGCGAGCGAATGCGCGTGCGGGTCGAAGACACCGACGGCGAATTCAATCTCCTGTGCAGCGCGCTCGGCGAACCCCCGCGAGTCAAGCCGACCCCGCGCCCGCGCTAATGAAAGAGGGAATTTTTGCGCACTGGCCCAACCGAATCACGGCGGCACGCTTCGTGGGCGCCTCGGGCCTTTTCGTGGTGCTGGCGCAATTCGCCGATGCGGACGTGGCGACCGTTGTTGCCTCGCGCCCGAGAATCCTGCTCTCTTTCTGGCTGTTCATCGTCATTGCGGTCAGCGACATTCTCGACGGCTGGCTCGCGCGTCGCGGCAACCACATCACGGCCTTCGGCCGCATCGCCGATCCTTTCGTCGACAAGGTGCTGATCCTCGGCGCGATGATCTTCCTCGCCGTGATGCCCTGGTCGCGCGCGTTCTTTCCCGCTTGGGTCGTGGTCGTGATTCTCTCGCGCGAATTTCTGGTCACCGGGATTCGCGGTTACGTCGAGAGCCTCGGCGCAGAGTTCCCGGCCGACAACTTCGGCAAGGTGAAAATGTTCACCCAGTGCTTCGCCGTCGGCGTCGTGTTCGGGATGTACGCCTTCGCCTGGACGAGCGCGCAATTCGACTTCCTGACCGGCGTGGCGCGCTTCTTCGTTTGGACGACCCTGATCACCTCGGTAGGGTCCGGGCTTTCCTACATCTTCAAGACACGAAAGATTTTGGCGGAGCGCAGCGCGTGAACAAGCTCAAGCTAGGCATCGTGTCCTGCTGCTATCTGGGCTGCTCGCCCTTCGCGCCCGGCACAGTCGGCACGCTGGGCGGCGTCGCAATCGCCTGGCTGCTGCGCGATCAGGCCCAATATCTGTGGTGGTCGCTCTTGATCGCGGCCCTGCTCTACGCCGTCGGCCGCTCGCTCGGGCCCTGGTCGGAAAGCTACGCGAAAAAGAAGGATCCAGGTTTCTTCGTGCTCGATGAGGTCATCGGCTATCTGATCACGGTAGCGTGGCTGCGCGGCCCGACGCCGGTGGCGTTGGTCACGGCCTTCTTCGTGTTCCGTTTCTTCGACGTGTTCAAACCCAAGCTCGCGCGCAAGATGGAAGCCCTGGGCGGCGGCGATGGCATCCTGCTCGACGATGTCGTCGCCGGGATCTACGGGTTCGTGCTCGTCATGCTGCCCGCGCGCCTCTTGATCGACGTTTCTTGGACCACGGGGAGCTGAGCCATGGCCCGCCGCAAGAAGGAGTTGGCAGGGTCGAAGACCGCGATGTCGTTGGCCACGCGCTTCACGCTGTCGATGACCCTTGCGTTGACCGCGGTCATGACCGCCGCGGGTGTCGCGCTGTACTCGAACGCAGCGAAGGTCACGGCCTCGGTGCAGACGAACGCGCTGGTCGATGCCGTGCGGATGACCGGTGCGAGCCAGAAGATCGACTCGGAACTCAAGCGCCTGGAAATCGAGCGCGAACTTCTGGAATCGCTCGAGAAGGACGTGGCCACCAACTACGCGGGCAAGGCCGACTTCGTCAAGTTGCGCAACGAGTTGAAGACGATGTGGGGGGCGCGCACTACGAAGAAGGCCGAGCTTGAACTCAGCCTGCCGTGGCGCCAGATCGAGGGACAGCCCGCAGTGGACATCGGCGAGCAGGTCAAGCGCCTGCCGATCGAGATCGGATCCACGAAGGTGAAAGCCAGCCTGTTGCGTTACTCGACAGGTGAGAAGGCGTCCGAGTTCGACCTGCTTTCCCCATTTTCGACCGTCGAGGCCGAGAGCGAACTGCTCGGCGTGATCATCGCGATCATCGTCGCCGCGATCGGCGTCGGTGCGCTGGTTTCGGTGGTCGTCGCCTCGCAGGCCTCGCGGCCGATCGTGGCCATCGCCGACGACGTGCGCCACATCGCCACCGGCGATCTCGCGCACACGACGCGCGCGCGCGGCGTGCACGAGGTCAATGTGCTCGCGCGTTCGATCGACCGCATGGCCGCCGACCTTTCGGCCGCGCAGGAAGCCAAGTTGGAATTGTCCGTCCGCGAACGCGAAATCGCGCTGGTCTCCGAAGTGCGCGAATCCTTGCGTCCGAATGCGACGCCCGAGCACGCCGGCTACGAATTTGCGGCGCTGGGCATGTCGGCCGCGAATCTGGGCGGTGACTTTCACGATTTCATTTCGACGCCGGGTGGCCAAGTGGGTCTCCTGGTCTGCGACGTCAGTGGCCGTGGGCTGCCCGGCACACTGGTCGGCGCGACGGCGCGCGCCTACCTGCGCGCGGAGCTGACCGGCCAGGACGATCTGCGCGAAGCTATGTTCCACGTCAATCGCGAACTGGCCCGCGACGTTCGCCGTGGAATGTACGTGTCGGCGCTCTACGTGTTGCTCGATCCCAAGACGCACGTCGTGCGCATCGCTTGCGCAGGGCACAAGATTCCGCTGGTGCACTTCGTAGCTGCGACCGGCAAGGTAACGCTCGTGCAGCCGGAAGGCATCGCGCTCGGTTTCGACAAGGGACCGATCTTCGAGAGCCGGCTGGAACTCGCCGAACTGAAACTCGAGGCCGGCGATCGGCTGACGATCTTCAACTCCGGGCCCGCGGTGCTCGTGAACTCCGAGGGCAAGGAGTTCGGCGAGAAGAATCTCTACGCGCAGGTGCAGCGCCATGGTGCGCGCTCGAGCGAAGAGTTCCTCGATCGATTGCGCAGCGTGTTGGAGAGTTACGCGGACGGCACGGCGCTGGAGCGCGACATCTCGATCCTGACTTCGCGCCGGGTCTGAGCGCGCGGCGGAAACTGCATGCAAGTCCAAGAATTCCAAGAGCTGATCGAACGCATCTACCTCGCCCGCGACTCGAGCCGCGGACTCGCCGGGACGCACATGTGGTTTTGCGAAGAGGTCGGCGAACTGACCCGCGCGCTGCGGCGCAACAACAAAGCCGAACTCGAAGGCGAATTCGCCGACGTGTTTGCCTGGCTGGTCACTCTGGCTTCGATGTCCGGCGTCAGCCTCGAGGCCGCGATCGAAAAGAAGTACGCCAAGGGCTGTCCGCGCTGCCGCGCCACTCCTTGCGCCTGCGCGTAGAATGCGCCGATGGCGCGCGGCAAGAATTCTTCGGGCGGTGAGTTGACTCTTTTCGGGCGCGAGCCCGTCAAGATCGTGGCTCCCGCGCCGGCGCTGAAATCGCGGGTTGTATCCGCAGAGGAGCCGCGGATTCTGGCGCGCGGTACCTTCGCGCAAGTCGCGCTCAACCGCCCAATCGACTGCGAATTCACGTACCGCGTTCCGCCGGGACTTGAAGCCGTGCTTCAACTTGGCGTGCGCGTGGCCGTGCCGTTCGGAACCGGGCGCGAGGTCGGCGTAGTCACCGGTCTTTCCAGCGAATCCGATTTGCATCCCAAGCGCCTGCGCGATGTGGCGCGCGTGCTCGATCCGCTGCCGCTGGTCAGTCCGGAACTTGTTGCGCTGACGCGCTGGATCGCCGAGCGCTATGCGTGTTCCTTCGGCGAAGCGCTGCACGCCGCGCTGCCCGCCGCGCTGAAGCGCGAGACCACGCGCCGACGCACGCGCATGATTCGCGTCGTGGGCCCGGTGCCGGCCGAAGTGCTCGCGGAACTCGATCGCACGCACGAGAAACAGCATCGGTTGCTGCGCACTTTGCTCGAACTGGGCACGCCGACCGAGCTGAGCGATTTGTTGAAGCGCATGAATCTCTCCGACGCGCCCGCCAAGTCGCTGGTCCAACGCGATCTGGCCGTGATCGAGTGGGTCGAGAGCGACGCGGACGAGTACGAAACGGCTTCGAGCGACCGGCCGCGGCCCGCCGAGCTTTCAGCGGAGCAACGCGTGGCCGTGGACGCGATGACGGCGAGCCTGGAGCGAGGCGAACACGCGACGTACTTGCTCGAAGGTGTCACCGGCTCTGGAAAAACCGAGGTCTATCTCGCCGCGATCGAACGCGCACTGGAAATGGGCCGCGGCGCGATCGTGTTGGTCCCCGAAATCGCGCTGACACCGCAAACCGTCGGCTGGTTCCGCGCGCGCTTGCGCAACGTCGCCGTGTTGCACAGCAAGATGAGCGATGCGCAGCGATTGTGGATGTGGCAGCGCCTGCGCCGGGGCGAAGCGCGTGTCGTGGTCGGCGCGCGCTCGGCAATTTTTGCGCCCGTTCCGAACCTCGGCGTGGTCGTGGTCGACGAGGAGCATGAGCCTTCGTTCAAACAAGGCAGCGTACCGCGCTACCACGCGCGCGAAGTTGCCGTCGAAGTCGCGCGCGCCGCCGGAGCTGTGTGCGTGCTCGGTTCCGCGACCCCGTCGCTCGAGAGCTGGCACCGTGCACACAAGGGCAGCTATCGCCACTTGCATTTGCGCACGCGCGTCGGCTTGCGCGTCATGCCGACCGTCGAGATCGTGGACCTGCGCAACGAAGGAGCGCGCGGCTCACGCCTTTTCTCCGCGCGCCTGAAGCATCTGGTGATCGAGGGTCTTGCCAACAAGGAACAGTCGATCCTGTTCCAGAATCGGCGCGGTTTCGCGCCGGTCTTGTGGTGCTCCAGCTGCAAGGAGACGCTGCGCTGCAAGAACTGCGACGTCGGCTTGACTTGGCACCAGCGCATCGCGCGCCTGGTCTGCCATTCGTGCTGCGAAGAAAGCGCGCGGCCGCGCGTGTGTCCCTATTGCAGCGCGATGGACCTGCGCTACCTCGGAGCGGGTAGCGAGCGCATCGAGGACGAGATCAAGGCCTTGGTGCCCACTGCGCGCGTGCTGCGCATGGACTCGGACACGATGCGCCGGCGCGAAGATTATGAAAATGCGCTCTCCGCTTTCGGCCGGGGCGAAATCGACATCTTGGTCGGCACGCAGATGATCGCGAAGGGCTTGGATTTTCCGCGCGTCACTTTGGTCGGCGTCGTCAGCGCCGACGCCGGCCTGCACTTGCCGGATTTTCGCGCCGCCGAGCGCACGTTTCAGTTGATCGCGCAAGTTGCCGGCCGCGCCGGCCGTGGCGCGATTCCTGGCCGGATCATCGTGCAGACGCTCAGCCCCGAGCACCCCGCGATCCAACGCGCCGCGAAGCATGACTTCAACGGTTTCGCGCTGATCGAGGACGAGCTGCGCGCGGAGCTTGGGTATCCGCCGCACTCCAGGCTCGTGCGAGTCGTGCTCGAAGACGAGGAATTGGATCGCGTGCAATCTTCGGCCGTGCGCATGGTCGATTCGCTGCAGACGGAGTTCGTTCGCGCGGGGATCGTGGTGCTCGGCCCGGCGCCCGCGCCGATCGCAATGGCGCACAAGCGCCATCGCTATCACGTGCTCTTGAAGTCAGGCTCCGCCGACGCGCCGCTCGCCGCGACACTCGTTCAACTGCGCAAATTCGCCGCCGCCGAAGCCCGCCCGCGCATCTCGATCGACGTTGACCCGGTGTCGATGCTCTGAGTCCGTTGGGCGCGAGGCCCGCATTCAGCGCAACACCAACTCCCGAAAGCGCGTGAACAGATGCGCCGAGTCCACCGGCCCCGGCGCGGCTTCGGGATGGTACTGAACGCTCATCACTTTCAACTTCGTGTGGCGCATGCCCTCGACCGTGCCGTCGTTCAGATTCGTGTGCGTCTCCTCGACGTTCTTCGGGAACGTCGAGCGGTCGACTTCGAACGAATGGTTCTGCGAAGTGATCTCGACGCGCCCGGTGACAAGATCGCGCACCGGGTGATTCGCGCCGTGGTGACCGAAGGGCATCTTGCGCGTCTTTGCGCCGACCACGATCGAAAGAATTTGATGTCCCAGGCAGATGCCGAAGATCGGTTTCTTGTCGATCAACTTCGATATCGCGTCGATCGCGTGCGTCACGGCCGCGGGATCGCCCGGGCCGTTCGACAAGAAGATCGCCTGCGGATCCATGCCGAGCACTTCATCCGCGCTCGTGCGCGTGGGCACGACCGTGACGTCGAAGCCCGAGTAGACCAGGCTGCGCATGATGTTGCGCTTGGCGCCGAAGTCGTAGGCGACGATGCGGATCTTCTCGCCCGCGGTCGCGGCTTGGGCCGAGGGATAGGAACTTTGGTGCGATTCGGTCCAGCGATAAGGCTTTTTGCAGCTGACTTCGTTCGTCAGATCGCGGCCGTCCGTGGCCGGAGCGCGCTTCGCCTTCGCGACCAGCGACGCGGGATCCGAATCGATCGTCGAGACCACGCAGCGCAAGGAACCTTCCTCGCGCACGATCTTGGTCAGTTTGCGCGTGTCGACGCCGCTGATCGCAACAACGCCTCTCTTGCGCAACCAGGCGGGCAAATCGATGTTCGCGCGATGGGAACTCGCGATGGAAGACATCTCCTTGACTACGAAAGCTTCGGCCCAGGCGCGTTCGCTCTCGTCGTCTTCGTCGGCGATGCCGTAGTTGCCGATCAGGGGATAGGTCATCATCACGACCTGACCGAAGTACGAGGGATCCGTGAGGATTTCCTGATAGCCGGTCATCGCGGTGTTGAAGACGAGGTCGCCCATGCGTTCGCCGGGCGCGCCAACAGCGAGACCCTCGACCACCAGACCGTTCTCGAGCGCCAGCCAGGCCTTTGCATGCGTACTCATCGATTCACCCTCGCCAATCGGTTGATCTGGGCTGCGGCATATCCGGCGCCGAAGCCATTGTCGATGTTGACCACGCTGACGCCGGCCGCGCAGGAGTTGAGCATGGCGAGCAACGCCGCCAAGCCTTGAAACGAAGCGCCGTAACCGACTGAGGTCGGCACGGCGATCACCGGACGCTCGACGAGACCGCCGACGACACTTGCCAGCGCGCCTTCCATGCCGGCGACGACGACCAGGACATTGGCGCTGCGCAACAGATCTACGCGCGAAGTCAAGCGATGCAGTCCCGCGACGCCGACGTCGCGCAGTTCCTCGACCGCGGCACCCATGGCGCGCGCCGTGATGGCGGCTTCTTCAGCCACCGGAGCATCGGATGTGCCGGCGCTGACCACGAGCACCAGGCCTTCGGCGGGGGACGGCTCTTCTGCCGCGACCGTGAGCATGCGCGCGCGAGCGTGGTGCACGGCGCGCGGCAGTTTGCTCGCGAGTTCGCGCGCGGCGTAGTCTTCAACGCGAGTCACGATCAGGCGGCCATGTCGCGCCACGAGTGCCTGGGAAATCTCGAGCAGTTCCTTCGCGCTCTTGCCCTGACCGAAAACCACTTCGGGTTGACCGCAGCGCAGGGCGCGCTGTGCATCCAACTGCGTATGACCAAGATCGACGATCGGTCCCGCGCTGACACGCTTCAATCCTTCGGCAACGCTGGTGGTGCCGGCCTGGATTTCATGCAGCAGGGTTTCGAGGTCTCGGGCGTCCACGTCGGCGGTTTTCAAGCGCGGAGATTCTCGCCTGCGAAGGTCGCAGGCGCCAGAACTCATCGCGGGCTTGCGTCGAGCGCCAAGTCCGCCGTGCGGCCTGCTTGCAGCAGGTGCCAGCCCAGTCCGGCGATCATCGCGGCGTTGTCCGTGCAGTAGATCGGCGAGGGGAAGAGCACGCGGATCCCCAGGCGTTCGGCCCCGGCATGCATGCGCTCGCGCAAGCGGCGGTTCGAAGCCACGCCGCCGACCACGGCGATCGTCGAAAGGCCTCGGCGCTGCGCAAATTCGAGGCTGGGGCCCACCAGCGCGTCGATCGCAGCCGCCTGGAACGAGGCCGCGACGTCCGCGCGATTGGGGATCGCGCTGGGCGCCGGCGTGGCTGCGAGCGCGTCCTGTCCGCGCAGGTAATAGAGCACTGCCGTCTTCAGGCCGCTGAACGAGAAATCGGGTTCGCCGCGTTTCGTGCGGTAGCGCGGGAAGGCGATTTTCGTCGGATCGCCGCTCTCTGCCAGGCGCGAGATCGACGGCCCGCCCGGATAGGGCAGGCCCAAGAGATGCGCGACCTTGTCGAAAGCCTCGCCCGCGGAATCGTCGCGCGTTTCGCTGATGCGCGTCATCTCGATCGGCGA
>JAYUOR010000054.1:0-5454 GCA_043760765.1 Planctomycetota bacterium
TTCGAGTTCATGGACAGGTGGAATCCACTTCATATCCATCCGGCCGGGCTATGGCGCGACGGATCCGGTGGATTGCGACTCGCGGATCCCAGCGAGCGCGCTGTCTGGCAGATCAGCGCGGAATTCGAATTGATCGGCGGCAGCTCGCTACCGGAGGGATGTCGCGAGCCGATCGACGGCTGCGCGGGCCCGCGCGGCGCGAAGGCGAAGGATGCTTGCGAGCAATATCTGGTCGATCGTCTCGGTGGTCGCGTATACGCGCTCGCTTCCGGCAAGCTGGTCGCTGAAGGCTTCGTGCGTCCCTCGGCGGTGCTCTGGACGTCCGCGGGGGCTCTCTACGTCAGCGACGAGGGAGCACAGGCGCTCTTGCGGAGCGGTCCCGAAAAAGTGGAGGTCGCGCGCGGCCCGGGCCTTGGGCCCCACCAACTTATGCGGCCGCGCGGACTTGCGGAACTTCCCGGCGGGCGCGTGGTCGTACTCGACTGGGGCAATCACCGCGGTCTGATCTTCGATGCCGCTGACAAATTCCTGCGCGCGTTCGGTTCGCAGCTCTTCATTCGGCCGACGATCTCCAGCACGGCGGAGAAAGTGCCCGAGCCGGCATGGATTGCCGGTGATGCGCCGTTGCAGGCTGCCTTTCCAACGCTCGACGGCTCGAGGCCCTGGCACGCGGCCCAGCACTGCGTTTCCAATGACGGCCACTTCGCGATCTTCTGGCGCCCGACACCCGATCCCATTCAGGAGCGCCGGAGCTTTTCGCTCGAGGTCTGGGTGACGAAACACGACACACCCAATCAGCTCGAAACGGATCTCTATCTCGCACTCGACGCAGCCATGCCCGAGCACGGCCACGGCATGAACGTCGTGCCGCAGACGACGCGCGCCTCAGACGGGCACTTCACGGTCCAAGGCGCGCGCTTCCACATGCCCGGCCGCTGGGAGATGTACTTTGATCTCGCGCGCGAGGGTCGCACGGAACGCGCGCAAGTCACACTGGAGTTGGAGTAGTCCGCAGTGATTCCCGCGCGCTGGCTCCTGATTCCGCCGACGGCTTTGCTGCTCGCCGCGACTTCGCTGCAAACTCCCGCGGACGACAAGTCGATCGCCTTCGACGAGCGCGAGAAGTCGATCATTGCGCGCCTGACCGGCCTCGGCGCTCCGCCGCCCGATCCGACGAACTCCGTTGCCGACGATCCGCGCGCCGCACGGCTGGGCAAGAAACTGTTCTTCGACGCGCGGCTCTCCGGCGACGGAAAATTCAGCTGCGCGCACTGCCACGATCCCGCGAAAGCCTTCAGCGACGGCAAGCAACTCTCCGAGGGCAAGGCGAAGGCCAAACGCAATGCGCCGGGCTTGCTCAACGCCGCCTTCCAGCGTTGGCTTTTCTGGGACGGCCGCGCGGACTCGCTCTGGTCGCAAGCGCTCGGGCCGATCGAAAATCCGCTCGAGATGGACGGGAACCGCGTCGCGCTCGCCCAACGCATCGCGAGCGATCCAGCGCTGAGCGACGAGTACGAGCAAGTCTTCGGCGCTCTGCCCGAGATGGATCTTTGGCCGCGCGAGGCCCGGGCGGAGGAAGGCGAATCGGCTCTCGGCCGCGCGTGGAAATCGATGTTGCCGCCGGAACAGGACGCAGCCAATCGCGTCTTCTCCAATCTGGGCAAGGCGCTCGCGGCTTACGAGCGCCGCCTGGTCGGCGGCACTTCAGCCTTCGATCGATTCGCGCGCGGACTCGCCAACGGCGAAGCCAAGGATCTCGCGACGCTCAACCCTTCCGCCCAGCGCGGCCTGAAATTGTTCATCGGCAAGGCAGGTTGCCGGCAATGCCACACCGGACCGCTGTTCTCCGACGGCGAATTCCACGACCTCCAATTGCGGCCGCTGTCCGGGGGCGAGCGCACGGACCCGGCCCGGCTCGCGGCCATCCCTCTCGTTCAGGCCGACCCCTTCAACGCCGCGGGTGCGTACTCCGATGCTCGCGAGGGCCAGGCAACGGAGCACCTGCGCTACCTCGCGAAAAACCCCGAACTCTGGGGCGCCTTCCGAACGCCCAGCCTGCGCAATGTCGCGCTCACGCCTCCTTATATGGAGCAGGGGCAACTGGCCGACCTCGAAAGCGTGCTGCGCTTCTATTCGACCCGCGAAGGCGCCGCCCCGGCCGGCCACCACCAGGAGAAGGTCCTGCAGCCGCTGAATCTCGCAGGTGACGAAATCGTCGACTTGATCGCCTTCCTGAAATGCCTGACCGACGAGCCCCTGGCCGAGGAATGGCGTACACCGCCGAAATGACACACGGGGAAATGGGAACCGGGGCGTGAGATCGAGAGTCCAAGTGCTTGTCCCGCAGAACTCGGGATAGGATCAAAGGAAGCTTTGCTCCCATCGACCTCGCACCCCCTCTTCGCAATCCAAATGACAGGACTACTGCGCAGCGCGTTCTTGGCCCTCTTGGCCGCCACGGCACTCGGGGCCTTTGCCTCAGCGCACGACGACGACGGAAAAGTGCTCGATCGTCAGCGACCGAACTTTGGGCCCGGCTATCGAAGCCCGCTTGGAATCAATGGCGTTCCCATTCCCTTGCCCAATCAGGGATTGATTGGCGGACCAGGTTCCTACGCCGCCGCTCCGTTCACCTCGAGCAACGTGCGACTGTTGTCGTGGCTGCCGCTGAACACCTGGGGCGCGAACCAACAGAACGGCAACTCGGGTTGGGGCTACACCTCGCCCTCGGGACGCGAGTACGCGTTGATGGGTTTGTACGGCGGCACCGGGTTCGCCGAGATCACCACGCCCGGTCAAACGGTCAACATCGGTTACGTCGCAGGACCGAACAGCCTGTGGCGCGACGTGCGCGTCTACAAGCACCCGACCCTCGGCGACTTCGCCTACGCGGTCAGTGAAGGCGGCGGCGGCATCCAAGTCATCAGCCTCGCCGGCATCGACAATGGCGTCGTGACGCTGGTCAACACGGTGACCACGGGCCCGTCACCCGCAGCGACACACTCGATGGAGATCAACCAGCAGACCGGATTCCTGTATCGCTCCGGCGGCGGCTCGAACGGTTTGCGCATCTACGATCTCAACGTCACGCCGAATGCGCCGGTCTACGTTTCGTCGTGGACGACGCGCTATGTACACGAAGTCACGTTGGCGAATTTCACGTCGGGCCCGCTGGCCGGCAAGGAGCTCGCCTTCGCCTGCAGCGGCGGCTCGACCAACACCGGCATCGACGTACTCGATGTCACCAACAAGTTGGCGATCACTTCCGTGACTCCCTCGCGCTTGACCTGGCCGAACGGTCAGTACAGCCACCAGTGCACGCTGTCGGCCGACCAGAAGTTCCTGTACCTCAACGACGAGCTGTACGTTCCGAACATCGGCGGCCCGACGCGAAACTTCGTCTTCGACATTTCGAACTTGGGGATTTCGCAGCCGCCCGCGGCGACGAATTTCACCAACGGCAACCCGGCGATTCCGCACAACGAGTACACCGACGGCAGCCTGCTCTTCCAAGCGGCCTACCGCAGCGGCCTGCGCGTCTACGACCTCGCCCAGAGCACCACGAATCCGCCGGAAATTGCCTGGTTCGACACGTTCAACGGGTCGGACTCGCCGAACTTCAACGGGCTGTGGAACGTGTATCCGTTCTATCCCAGCGGCGTGGTCACAGGCTCCGACCTCGAGAGCGGCCTGTTCGTCTGGTGGGTCGGCGCGCCGTTGCTCTCGTTCTCTTTCCCCAACGGTCAACCGGCCGCTGTTTCCAACACGGGTTCGACGCTGCGCGTGCAGATCACTCAAACGCAGAACAACGTGCTCGCCGCGGGCACGGAGCGGTTGTGGTATCGCACGACCGGCAACTGGAACAGCGTTCCGCTCGTCTCGGTCGGTGGCGGTCTCTACGACGCCAATTTCCCGGCCGTGGCCTGCAACGCGGTGTACCAGTACTACGTGACCGGCACGACCACGAACAACATCGTCTGGTCGAGCCCCGAGGACGCGCCGATCTCGTACCACACGACGACTGCGTCGATCTGCACGACACCGCCTGTCGCCTACTGCACGCCGAAGCTCAATTCCTTGGGCTGCCTGCCGCAGATCGGCTTCACCGGTTCAAGTCCGTCGGTCTCCGCCGGCTCGGGCTTCACGGTCAACGGTGGAAACGTGCGCAACAACAAGCCGGGCCTGATGCTCTACAGCCTGACGGGCCGCGACAACGCGCCCTTCGGCGGTGGAACGTTGTGCGTTGCGGCGCCGGTCAAGCGCTCCACGCCGCTCAACGCGGGCGGAAACCCGACCGGCGACGACTGCTCGGGCTTCTTTGCGTTCGACCTCAACGCCTTCATCGCGGGCGGCACCGGTGATCCGGGCCTCGCGGTGATCGGCAACGTCGTCCGCATGCAGTTCTGGGGACGCGACCAGGGCTTCCCGGCCCCGAACAATGTCACGCTGACCGAGGGTCTCGAGGCACAGATCGGGCCGTGACCTGAAGCGCTCGCCAGGCTTCAGCCCCGGCGAACCCATTCGCATCGACGCGGCGCCGCGCGGACTGAAAAGTCCTCGCGGCGCCGCTGGCGTTCAGGTCCGTACAATCCGCCTCCCCCTCGACAAGCCGCGGTCCGCGGCGCGCCGACCCAGTCCCAGATTTTCGGAGGCTACCCGTGACGCTTGCCGCCCTCGTGCTCGCTCTCCAACAGGCCACCGCCGCTCCCGTGCCGGCGCTGCACTTCGAACGTCGCGTCCTGTCGGAAAAGTTCTTCTGCGAAGGCGCGACCGCGGCGGACTTCGACAAGGACGGTTTCGTCGACGTGGTCTCGGGGCCTTATCTCTATCGCGGACCGAAGTTCGATGTGAAGGTCGAGCTCTATCCCGCCGTGGCTTTCGATCCGGCGGGTTATTCGGACAACTTCTTCGCCTGGTCGGTCGATCTCGAGGGCGATGGCTGGCTCGATGTGCTGATCGTCGGCTTCCCGGGTCAGAAGGCCGAGTGGTTCAAGAATCCGGGCAAGACTGACGGGCCGTGGACGCGCCATCTCGTGCTCGACGTCGTCGACAACGAGTCGCCGCAGTTCGTCGACCTGACCGGCGACGGCAAGCCGGAACTGGTTTGCATGCACGGAGGTCAACCGGGCTGGGCAAGCCCGAACCCCTCGGATGCGCTCGCGCCGTGGGTCTGGAATGACGTGACCCATTCGATGGGTTTCCAGCGCTTCACCCATGGCCTCGGCATCGGCGACCTCGACGGCGACGGCAAGCCGGACCTGATGGAGCACTCAGGTTGGTGGCGCCAGCCGGCGAAGCTCGGGCTCGACTGGGAACGTCACGAATTCACCTTCGGCGGCGGCCACGGCGGCGCGCAGATGTACGCCTACGACGTCGACGGCGACGGCGACAACGACGTGATCACTTCGCTCGCAGCCCACGAGTACGGTCTCTCGTGGTTCGAGAACAAGAAAG
>JAYUOR010000055.1:0-2188 GCA_043760765.1 Planctomycetota bacterium
GCCTTTGCAGCGGGGGCGGCCTTCCTGGCCGCTGAGCACGACGTTTCTAGCGCGACGCAGCATCGCCGAAGACCGCGAAGCCGAGTAGGCGACTTTTTCTGGCGGGCTGCTGGGGCGTGTAGATCCGATTGCCTTGAACCACGCGTTGGCCGCGGGCCGATCAGAACGCCAAGCTCCTGGCGGTACAGCATCATCTCAGGGCTTCACGTCGAAACCCGCTCCGCTGGTGTGCACGGGGTTGACGCCGAAGAAGACGACGGCCGAGAAATCGACGCGGCCGCCGATCAGTGGCGCGAAGTTCGTGAGCCATGTCTGGAAGCCCGCCTGCGCGTAACCGTTCGCGTCGAGTTTGCCCTTCGAGTTGGGGAAGATCGGGGTGTTCGCCTCGCGGATCGACAGGCGGAAGAACGGGTCGGCGTTCAGCGGCATGAGCACGCCCTGGAAAACCGTCCCGGGCTGCGTGCCGTGCGCGCTGGCGAGCAACCAATAGCGCCTGCCCGCGGCCCCGGCGCCGAGATTGAATGTCAACGGCACGAGCGTGTCGCGCGTGACCGAAACCTCGTCGAAGCCGCAGTGCAGGTCGAGGGCCGGATCGACGCGCATCTTCAGGTAAGGTGCAAGCGTCGCCGGGCGCGTGCCGTCATTGGCCGTGATCTGCCACTGGTCCTCGCCCGGCAGCAGACCGGCGGTCAGCGTGAAGGAATAGGTGCCGTTGCCGTGGTCGATGACCGCGCTCGGTGTCGTCACCGCGGGCAGGCCGGACTTGTTGGTCAGCGTGATCAGCGCTCCGCCACTGGTGAGCGGAAACCCTTCAATGTCGATCAGCGAGAAATCGACGCTGGTCGCCGTGTGTCCGTCGGCGGGCAACGTCTGCGCCCCGGCGAAAACCACGGAGTTGTTGCCGTCGGGATGGCCCAACTGCGCATTGCGCCAGGTCTGATACTGGGCAGCGAGTTGGATCACGGGATCCGGGTCGTTCGCCAGCCCGATGATGTTCAGGTTGAGGTAGTAGCTGCCGGTCGCGCAACCGTTCGTGACGTTGCACCCGCCGTCGGTGTCGCCCAGGCGGGCGTCGATCAGGAAGCCGACGTGGGCCGACTTGGCAAAGTTCGGCGGCGGCACGCCGCAGGACGTCGGCGCATTCGGATTGCACGAACAACGCCCATCGCCGCCGAGCGCTCGCGCCGCTTCCATCGCGGCCATGACCTTGGAACTCAGGTCCCCAGGCAACGTCAGGAACGCGAGCTCAGCGTCGGTGATCACCTGGTTGCCGGTCAGCACGTTGCCTTGGATCGCGTAGCGGATCTCACCGTCGAGGCCGGTAACTCCGAATTTCGCGAGGCCCGCGCCGGTTCCCGTGAACGTCACCGACGGATTGAACATGTCGACGATGCCGTACTGGCGCGTCTGAAAGCTCGGGTCGATCTGCTGCAGCGTCGTCAGGATCTGCGCCGGAGTCTGGCCCACCATCAAGCCGTTGAAGATCGCCAGCCGGTTCTGTCCGCTCTGGTCGACGAACGACTGCGCGCAGCCCGCGCCCTTCCCGACGACGATCGCCGGCAAGAATTTGCGCAGGTCGAAGTTCGTGAGACAGGTGGCCGACGCGACGCAGATCTCCCTGGTGCGCATGTTGACCGCGACGATCGACCAAGTGGCGCCGGCGTTGGTCACCAGGGTGAGCGCGAGCAATGCCGTCAAAGCCGCGCGGAAACCGTGCACTTTCTTGGCCAGCATGGAGATCTTCATGGCTTCCAATGCTACGCCCAGAAGCGGGTGTAGGGAACGCAGTTGGCTCCCTACCCCGCTTTCAGCCCCGCAGCGCTTCCTCGAGGGCCGTCGCGCTGTCGGTTTTGGCATCGCGGTACTTGACGATCAGCGCGCAGTGAATCTGCAGACCGTGTCGGAACGCGAAGTCCGAACGCGCCGGGCGGGTTCCGGGAACGACCACGGCCCCAGCTGGGATCTCCAGGGGTGCTTCGCGCGATCCTGTGATCTCCTGCCCGCGAACGAGATCGAAAACGCGCGTCGAAGCGGTCAGGATCACGCCCGCGGAAAGCACGGCCCGCGCGCGCACGAGCACTCCTTCGTAGACCCCACAGCCGCCTCCGATGAAAACCTCGTCTTCGATGATGACCGGCCGCGCCTGGGCCGGTTCCAGGACGCCGCCGAGTTGCGCGGCGGCCGAAAG
>JAYUOR010000056.1:0-5445 GCA_043760765.1 Planctomycetota bacterium
GACCACCGGCTCGCCCCAGGAAACGACGCGCCCTGCGGCCAGCGCGGCCGGTGTCTTCGTGCCGGCGACACCTTCGACTCCGAGGATCGCGATCAACGACGCATTCATCGCTATGTACAGCGCGATCACGCATAGCGTGCCGATCAGGATGCCGCGCGGGATCGTGCGCTCGGGATTTCGCACCTCACCGGCGACCGCGGTCACGTTCTGCCAGCCGCCATAGGTGAACACGACACCGAGCAAACTCGCCCCCGCTCCCGCCCAGCTCCAATTGTGGACCGCGCTGGTCGGCGGCAAACTCGGCGCCTTGAGACCGGCCACGACCAGGATTCCGAGCACGATGATCGTCGCGATACCGGCGATCTTGGCCAGCATCGCCGCATTCTGAACATTGGCGCCAAGCCGCACGCCGCGCATGTTGATCAGCGCGAGCACCGCGATCCCGATCGTCGCCAGCGTGCGAACCTGCAGGTCGGACCAGGCGACCGGCCTGCCCGTGAAGGCGAGCAGCGACTGCAGGTGATCAATAAATACGATCGCGACGTAGGCAATCGCGCCGGAGTTGATCGCGGTCAAGAGCAGCCAGCCGAACAGGAACGCTGCGAAGCGGCCGAAGCCCTCGCGCAGGAACACATACTGCCCGCCGGCGCGCGGGAAGAGCGAGCCCAGTTCGGCGAACACGAAAGCTCCGCACATCGCGATGCCTCCGCCAAGGATCCACATCCCCAGCACGCCCCACAGCGAGCCCATCTGGGCCGCGATCGCGCTCGGGGTGTTGAACACGCCGGCGCCGATGATTGTGCCCATCACGATCATCGTGCAGTCGAAAAGGCCCAGACTGCGCAGCAGCCCGCCCGAGGCGTTGGGGCCAGTCGGCGCGCCTGCTCCTTCGACCTGGTTCGGCAACGAAGAGGATCCTACGACGGGTTTGCGACTCAAGGCCAGGACCTAATGTGGGGCGAAAGCTTGCTCGCAAGGCACGCGGGGACAGAATGGCGCCATGAAAGCTATCCCTATCGCCGTCTCGTGCGCGCTGGCCGGTGCAGCGCTCGTGGCCTACCCCGCAGCGTCCTCCACAGAGCCGCAGCACGAACAACCATCGGTGGGCTACACCGATACGCCCATCATTCCCGGCACCAACTGGCACGTGCACGACAGCGGCCGGCCGGCGCCCGCGGTCGTGACACCGGGCACCGGCAACGCGCCGCCCTCGGATGCGATCGTGCTCTTCGACGGCAAGGACCTTTCGAAGTGGAAGAGCGGCGACAAGGACGCGCAATGGAAACTCGTCGAGGGCGCCATGGAAGTGAACGGGTCGGGCTCGATCGAGACCCGCGACGAGTTCGGCGACATGCAGATGCACATCGAGTGGGCCGCCCCCGCGAAAGTGGAGTCCGGCTCCCAGGGCCGCGGAAACTCGGGCGTGTTCCTGATGGGCCGCTACGAATTGCAGGTGCTCGATTCATTCGACAACCGCACCTACTCCGACGGCCAGGCCGCCGCGATGTACGGTCAGTTCCCGCCGCTGGTCAACGCCTGCCGCAAGCCCGGCGAATGGCAGACCTATGACATCGTGTTTCATGCGCCGCGTTTCGAAGGCGCGCGCCTTTCCTCACCCGGCGTGCTGACGGTGTTCCACAACGGCGTGCTGGTGCACGACGCCGACACGTTCCTCGGCGCGACCGCGCACCGGGCGCTTCCGCAGTACACTCCGCACGGTCCGACCGGACCGATACAACTGCAGGACCACGGCAATCCCGTGCGCTACCGCAACATCTGGTTGCGCAAACTCTGAGCGTTCAGCCGCGGCGCAGGATTTCTGCCGTGCTCGAGAGGACTTCGAGCTTCTCGAGCGCGCGGCTCGCCACATTTCTCGCGAAGGCACGCAAGAGTCGCAATCGGGATTGAGCCAGCCCCCCCGGCCTTGCCGCGCAGGCGTTGAGCGCGCTGCCCCTGGCAGCTGCTCTAGCCTCACGCTTTCTCGCGCGCCTGCCTTCAGGCTCACTTCAGCTGCGTGTAAGTCAGCTTGCGATTCCAGACATCTTTTTCCGGCGCGAGCTGTCCGTTGATTTCGACATACGCGTTGGGCAACGCGTTCACGGCACCCGCGGCTGTTTGCGGATCGAGCGTGAGGTCGCGACCGACCGACCAGAGCACGCGGCGTTCCTCGAGGTTGCCGAAGTAGTACAGCACCAGCTTCGGATCGGGTCCGTGGTAACCCGCGGCCGTCGCGCGGCGCACGAGTTCGCCGTTGGCGGACGTGACGTTGAAATCGCCTACGAAGATGTCGGCCAGGGCAACGTCGAGCGGAATCCAGCCGAGTTCGGGCGCGTAGAACTCGATCCAGCAGTGGTAATTCTGGTCGACGTCCTTGCCGTCGAGTTCCTGCTTCAGGAACGAACCGTACAAGATGCGCGTAGGAATCCCCGCCGAACGCGACAACGCGGCATAGAGTGAATGGAGGTCATTGCTGCTGCCGGTCTTCGTCGACAGGCAGTATTCGCTCGAGCCCACCGAGGACGCCTTGCGATCGGCGGGCGACTTGACCCAGTAGTCGATGTTCTTCAGCACCCAGTCGTAGAGCTTCTGCGAGGCCAGCACGGGGTTCTTCTCGCCCCCCACGATCTTCGCCGACAGGTCGCGGATTTCCTGTGACAACACGATGTTCGCGTTGCCGGACAGTTCCCGGCTGAAGCGCTGCCGCTCTGCGTCGCTCAGCGGCCGGGTCTTTTCCGATTTGACTTCTCCGCGCTCTTCGTCGCGCGTGAGGTCGAAGCTCGTCGCGATCGTCAGCGCGCCCTGCTTGGGAGCTTTCGCTTCGACGAACAACACGCGGTTGCCCTGCGAGTCGGTCGTGATCCGATTCGGATAAGGACAATCGATACGCAGCGCGGAGATCTGCTGCTGCGGATCGTCCTGGGGCAACGCCATCCAGATGCGCAGGTCCTGCGCGCCCGCGGGCACGCTGACTTCGAGCTGGTTCTTGATCGTGAAATCGGCGCGCTTGGGCGCGGCCTGGCAGGCCGCGAGGACGGCGATCGAGAGCGCGAGAATCGGTGTGAACTTCATGAACTGGAATCCTGTTGTGGAGAAACGTCCGGCAGTCCGCTGAGAGAGTCCCCTCGCATGGCAAAGCATGCAAGAGCGTGGCCACTGGCGCGACGCAGCATCGCCGAAGCACGCTGTGCGGTAGTAGGAACTTTTCCTGACGGAATTGCGGATGTTGTACGCGATGAAGGCCGCGAAGCGATGCTCGGTTCCCGCTTCGATCTCCTGGAGCGCGGGCCGAGGCTGCCTGCTGCGTTCCTCGCGCTTCGAAGCGGCGGCACGGCGGTCGTCCAGCCTGCTCTCGCCTTATCGAAAGCTCGGACAGGATCTTGTCCGCCAGCCGTTGTCTTTCAGGCACATCGCGTGAGTCAACGAGCTGGCCGTGAGAGCTGCTCCCTTTTGGCGCGAAAAAACTCCGTCGCGGGCGCCGCCGTTGGGGCGCATGCCGCACCGTTGCCGCGGGCAAGGCCGCCGCCTGGCCCAGTCGATCGCCGCCGGCCGCGAAACGAGAGTCAAACGTCCTGGGTCAGGGGCTGAACGCGATACATGGACGCGGTGTCATCCAGACGCATCCCATGGCCCCTGGTGCCACGCGAAAACCGGCTGCGGCCGTGAAGACTGGGGCCGCGACTGGCCTGGGCGGCCATGCAATGTAAAGTAACCTGGGTCCCCCGTGACGCACTGGCCGTGCGGCGCATCGTCGACCCACCGAAAAGAAGCTCATCATGATCATGGCAACCAGACTCACGCTCCGGCTGTTGGGCGTGCTCGCGCTCGGACTCTCGCTGGCGCTCCCGGCACAATCACAAACGCTCAAGGGCGTGCGTCTCACGGCCGGCCTCTCCGCGCCGCTCTACGCCTGCGCAGCCCCAGGCGACGCCACGCGCATCTTCATCGTTCAGCAAGGTGGCCTGATCCGGATCCTCAAGAACGGGAGCCTGCTCGCGACGCCGTTCATGAACCTGGGCCCCAAGATCCTCATCGGCAGCGAGCAAGGCCTGCTGGGGATGGCCTTCCACCCGAATTACGCAACCAACGGATTCTTCTTCGTCTCCTACACACGCGCCGGCGACGGAGCCTCGATCGTCGAGCGCTACACGGTCAGCGGCAATCCCGACGTCGGCGACCCGGCCAGCAGCCAGATCTTCGTCGGCCCGGTGGCGCAGCCCGAGTCCAACCACAACGGCGGCTGCATCCAGTTCGGCGCCGACGGAATGCTCTACTTTGGTCTCGGTGACGGTGGCGGCGGCAACGACCAGCACGGCGCGATCGGCAACGGACAGCTCGGCACGACGCTGCTCGGCAAGATGCTGCGCTACGACGTCAACATCGCTCCGCCGTACGTTCCCGCGAACAATCCCTTCGTCAACGACCCGAACGTGCGCGACGAGATCTGGGACCTCGGCATGCGCAATCCCTGGCGCTGGTCCTTCGACCGTGGGACGGGCGCGCTGCTCATCGGCGATGTCGGACAGAACGCCGTCGAAGAGATCGACATCGAGCCGGCCGGCGCCGGTGGCCGCAACTACGGCTGGCGCTGCATGGAAGGCTTGAGCTGCACGGGTTTGAGCGGTTGCACTTGCAATGCTCCTGCCCTGACGCTGCCGGTCGACACCTACAGTCACAGCTTCGGCTGTGCCGTGACCGGCGGATACATGTATCGCGGCTGCGCGATGCCGCTCCTGCAGGGCACCTACTTCTACGCGGATTACTGCTCGGCGCGCATCTGGTCGTTCACGTACGACGTGGTCACAGGCGCCAAGGGGCCGACCATCGAACGCACTTCGCAGTTGGCCCCCGGCGGCGGCATGGCGATCAACTCGATCACTTCCTTCGGTGAGGATGGCTACGGTGAGATCCTGATCGTCGACGGCGGTGGCGAGTTGTACAGGATCACTTCCGCCACGCAGGTCGACTGCAATCACAACGGTCTCGACGATGTCTGCGATTTGGCGTACGGAAATTCGCTCGACGTCAATGGCAACGGCATTCCCGACGAGTGCGATGGCGCGGCGCCCTTCCTGTACTGCAGCGGCAAGTTCACCTCGAGCGGATGCGCGCCCTCAATGGCCAAGAGCGGCTACTCCAGCGCGACACTCGGATCGGGGTTCATGGTGCGAGCCACGGACTGCATGAACAGCAAGCCCGGCCTGCTGCTCTACGGAGTCAGCGGACAGGCGGCCCTGCCGTTCCAGGGCGGCACGCTCTGCATCGGCGCGCCGGTCAAGCGCACACCCGGAACGAACTCGGGCGGCTCTCCGCCGCCCGCGGTCGACTGCACGGGCGTCTTCCAGATCGACTTCAACGCATTCGCCGTGGGTGCGCTCGGTGGCACGCCGTCGCCGGCACTGCGCGTGCCGGGCACAATCGTTGACAGCCAGTGGTGGGGCCGCGACC
>JAYUOR010000057.1:0-5441 GCA_043760765.1 Planctomycetota bacterium
GGCCCTTCCCTCCGACCGCGTTGTTCGTCACGGTCATCGACGGTACTACGACCCCCTCGGACTTCCGCTGCGCGGCGCTCGATTTCGCCTTCGGCTTATACGAGGCGCCGTTCCGTGACGACGGCTGCGCAGACGGATCTCTCCTGTTCCTTGTGGACCCTTGCACACGTGCGACGCCCCGTACCCCGGGAAGATCCGCAACGCCTGCATGACCGGCACTCGCGCTTGCGGACATGGCCTTCGCCGTGAAATGCGCGGCTCGGCTCTCCCATTGTTTCTCTGTCGAGGCGGCAGGCTTCACTTCATGTTGTCGCCCGCGTGCTTGCTCCTGCGCGAACGGCTCATGCTGTTGCAACAGCTTTTGACGCCCCGCTCGGGACACGTGAATCTCTCCGCGCGCCTGGGGCCTGCTACCAGGGTCTCCGGTGACTACCTGGACGGGACTTGCACCCGCTGCGTTCACAAAGCCTGGGAACAATGACCGACTTGCGGCCGGTTCGTTGTTCTCGTCAGGACGCACCATCCCTGCCAGATTACGTCCCCGCTAATCCGGCGCCGTTTATTACCGGCCGCCTACCGAGCCCCCGCTTCGCCGACGACCCCAGTCGGCGGTTCGGGTGAAGTGCATACGGGGGTTAGAAATGACGCCGGATTGTCGGAGACCCGCAGAATAGCGGCTCCTTGATGTCAGGAAGCTGGTCGTGCGACTCCGTATTATACTTGTGCGTATAATACGCTTGGGTATAGACTCCCGCCATGAGCCCCTCAGTCTTCCTCGGTCGTGATCGCGACCTCGCCTATCTCAATGAGCTGCACGACTCGGGCAAGCCCGAATTGTTCGTGCTCTACGGCCGCCGCCGCGTCGGCAAGACCGAGTTACTGCAGCGCTTTTGTGGCGCGCGCAAAGCCGTCTACTTCCTCGCCGCGCAGGTCCGCGATCGCGACAACCTGCGCGCCTTTCGCCTGACCGCGGCCGAAGCGCTTGGCGATCCGCTGGCCGCGTCGGTCGACTTCCCCGACTGGGTTGCGGCACTCGGCTTCTTGGCCGAGCGAGCGGGCGGCGAGCGCTTGGTCGTGGTGCTCGACGAGTTCCCCTATCTGTGCGAGGCCAACAAGAGCCTGCCTTCGCAGATCCAGAAGTTCTGGGACACACGTGGCAAGAACAGCTCGCTGCTGCTGGTCCTGTGCGGCAGCCAGGTCTCCTTCATGGAGCGCGAAGTGCTGGCCGAGCGCTCGCCGCTCTTCGGTCGCCGCACGGGTCAACGGCGGCTCGAGCCGCTCGCGCCCCTCGCGACCCTGGATTTTTTTCCGAAGTGGAAGCTCGAGCAACGCGTGCTCGCCTACTCGATCCTCGGCGGCATGCCGGCCTATCTGCGGCGCTTCGACGACTCGCGTACGTTGGAGGACAACCTGTTGCGCGAGATCCTGCGACCCGAGGGCTACCTGTTCGAGGAAGTGCAGTTCCTGCTGCGGCACGAGCTCACCAATCCCGCGACCTACAACAGCCTCTTGGCCTCGATCGCCCGCGGCGCCTCGCGCCTGTCGGACATTTCCCTGGACGTCGGCGTGGACGCGACGACGGCCAACAAGTACCTGCACGTGCTGCGCGAATTGGACCTGGTCGAGCGAGAAATCCCGCTTTCTGATCCCGATCCGATGCGCTCGCGTCGCGGCAGTTACCGCATCGCCGACCGCTTCTTGCAGTTTCACTTCCGCCACGTGCAGCCCAACGTATCGCTGATCCACGCCGGGCGCGGTGCACGCGTGTTGGAAGAGTTCATCCGTCCCGATGTCGGACGCCTGATCGACGAAGCGCGCCTGGACTTCGTGCTCGATCACATGCGCCGCGAAGCGGCCGAGCTGATTGGCGAAGAAATCCTCGAGATCGGCCGCCACCCGGGCAAGGTCGCGCGCGCGATCGGACGCACGAGCAGCGGTGCCACGGTCGTCGCGATGATCATGCCCGACGGCAAGTTGCCCGCGGGCCTCGTCGAACGCGAGATCGAGGAATTGCGCGCGCTGTTCGGCAAGAATCTGAAACGCCTGGTGTACGGGCTGACGGCGCGCATCGATCGGCCGCTGGAGGTCGAATTGGTGCCCGAAGGAGAACTGGTCTGATGGGGCTCGAACAAAAGTTTCAGGAGTACTTCGCCGGGCTCGATCGCGCGGGCAACAAGGATCGTTGTTATCTGTGTTGTCGCACGCCTGCGGAAGTGAAGCACTTCTTTGGCTTTGCCGAAGACGGCACGCCGCTCAACGCCGCAGAGTTCGGGATCGAGGACGTGGTGCTCGACGCACTGGATGTCATGAGCTATCGCGGCGTGCGCCCGGTCTGTGCGGTCTGTCAGCTCAATTTCGACGGGATTTTCCTGCTGGGCGAGCAGGACACCGTGCGCGAGCTCCACGCCGAGATGGAGCACGCCCGCGAGCGCCTCTGGCCGGAATTGAACGCGGGATCCTGACCAAACGGGCTCAGCTCCCCGAAACGGCCCGTGGCAGCGACTCTCGCGTGAGCTAGAATCTCCCGCGCGCCTGCCCTAGGGGCTGGCCCAACGAACACGCTTCCCTCGACCCGTTCTCTCCAACACACAGCCCATGTACGACCCCGAAATGGTCCAGCCGATGCGCGACGAAGTCACGTCGCTCGGCGTCAAGGAACTCCGCACGCCCCAGGAAGTCGAAGCCGGCCTCACGCAGCCCGGTACGACGCTGGTATTCGTCAACTCGGTCTGCGGTTGCGCCGCCGGTGGTGCGCGCCCTGCGCTGCGCCTGTCCTTGATGAACGCCAAGAAGCCCGCGAACCTGTTCACGGTTTTCGCAGGTATGGACACCGCCGCCGTCGCCAAGGCGCGCGAGTACTTCGCCCCCTACCGCCCGAGCTCGCCGCAGATCGGCATCCTCAAGGACGGCAAGCTGGTCAAGATGATCCAGCGCCAGGACATCGAAGGCCGCGATCCTGGTTCGATCGCGAAGATGTTGGCCGACACGTACAACACGCTCTGCTGATTCGAGCGCGCATGCCGAACGAAGCTCGGCTCGACCCAGACCGCACGGGGCTCGCGCGCGATCTGCTGCGCGAAGCCGTTTTTCAATCGCGCGCGAAGCAGGCCGCGAGCAGCAGCCTCGCGCGCAGCGATCCCGATGCGAAGTCGGGCAATTGCGGCCTGGGCGCGCACGCGGCGATCGAGGCGCAACTTTCAGCCAAGGGCCGCGAGCTCGCCGCGCAGCTGTGGCCCACGGCGCTCACGCCTGATTTTGCCCTGCGCGCCGAGTCGACGATCTTCGCCTGGATCGAACGCCAGGACGCGCTCGACCGCAAGCGCAACCATTTCCTGCGCGACTTCCGCACGGCGAACGGCTTCGATCGTGCGAAGTACAGCGCGGATCAGCTTGCCGCCTTCGAGAGCGGACTCGCGCGCGTCAACGAGGAAGAGGATCGTCTGCGCGCGGTGGCGGCCGAAGAACTCGCGCGGCAGATTTAGCGCCTGCCAGGCTCGTCCGCGGCGTGCTCCGGCGCTGCTCATCGCCGGGTTTCCGCTCGCCCTCAATTGCGTGCGCAGAAAGTGCACACGCGCGAGACTTTCGATCTCGGGCTGAGTGCGCAGTTTGACTCCGCCCCCCCGTCGCGCTCGCGCCCGCTGCGCCCGCTCGCGACCGGAGCGTGCCCATGCGGATGGGCCATCCTGACGCAGCAGTCGGCTGGCGGAATTTCCATTCGGCCGTGTGCAACGGTCGGGACTGAGCCTCTTGAGTCGCTGAAGCGGGCGCCCGGGGTCGGGAGCACCGCTTGGGGGCCGCCAAGAGACCTGGGCCCTTCCCCTCCTGACCACACCGAGGACTCAGGCGATTCGCGCGGTCCAACCACTCCCTCCATGAAACAAATGAAATTCCACTCCGTGCGCGCGCTACTCGCCCGCGCTTCCTCATCCTCCACTCGACGCGGCGCCCTCGCTTGCGCCCTCTTGGCTTTACCGGCCAGCGCGTTTCAGTCCGACTTGCGCGTGCTGTCGGTCGACGACTCGGGCCTTGCCGGCAATTGGCAAAGCCTCGCGATCAGCGGCCCACTTCTGGCAAACATCGAAAACTCCACGGCCGTTCCGGTCGTGGGCAGCTTCGATGTCCTGGCCTACTCCGACGAGAACGCCAACGAGGCCTACGACGTGGGCATCGACACGTTGCTAGGCACGCTCTCGGTCGCCGGCCTGGCCGCCGCGACGCAACAGTTGATCTCAGTTCCGCTTGCGGGAGTCGTGCGCTTCCGCAGGGACCGCATCTTCCTGCTGCTCGACTCGAATGACGTGGTCGTCGAACTGGACGAAGGCAACAACCAACTGGCCACGGGCAGCGACTGCGCCGTCAATATCCCGCCCGGCTCGATCAATCCCGTGCTGCAGTGGTCCTGGACTTCGAGCGCGGTCGAACCCACGTTCTTGAACGTGTTGATGACGCCCGTGGTGATCGACGTGAACGGCGACCTGGTACCCGACGTGGTCTTCGGCTCGACCGACTCCACCGGCGGCGGTTACGTCGAAGTCGGCATCTTGCGCGCGCTCGACGGCGCCAGCGGCGCGGAGCTGTGGACCGTCACCGATCCTGCACTCGCAATCAACGTGGCTTACAACATCGCTGCCGGCGACATCGACAACGACGGACTGGTCGAGATCATTGCCTGCGATGCGAACAACACGCAGTTGATCTGCTTCGAGAACGACGGCACGTTCAAGTGGCGCAGCCCGCTGCTCGAAGGTCAGGACTGGGGCGCGGCTGCGATCGCCGATCTCGACCACGATGGCAGCCCTGAAATCGTCAGCGGACGCCAAGTGCTCGACGGCAATGGCAATCTGCTCTGGACAGGCACCGGCGGCGCGGCCACGACCGGCAATGGGCCGCTGGCGTTGGTTTGCGACATCGACCTCGACGGCTCGCCCGACGTGGTCGCCGGGAACACGGTGTACCGCGCCAATGGAACGATCCTGTGTGACAACCCGCTGCTGCCGGACGGCTACAGCGCCGTTGCGAACTTCGACGGAGATCCGCAGCCGGAAATCGTGCTAGTGTCCAACGGCGAGATCTTCCTGCTGGAGCAGGATCCCGCCACGCCTGCCTTGCTGCGCACGATTTGGGGACCCTTGGCGATTCCCTTTGGTGGAGCTGGTGGGCCGCCGACCGTGGCCGACTACGACGGCGACGGCCTGCCGGAAATCGGCGTTGCCGGCAACGTCAGCTACACGGTCTACGAGCACGACGGGACCCTGAAATGGCAAGCTCCGATTCAGGACACCTCGCAGATCACCGGCTCGTCCGTGTTCGATTTCAACGGTGACGGGATCGCCGAGGTGGTCTACCGCGACGAGTTGCAGTTCCACATTTTCGATGGCCCCACCGGCGCGGTCCTGTTCGAAACGCCGCTGAGCTCCTGCACCTGGCACGAATACCCGCTG
>JAYUOR010000058.1:0-15556 GCA_043760765.1 Planctomycetota bacterium
CGGCCTGCCTGGCCGCTGAGCACCATTTTCCGAGCGCGACGCGGCATCGCCGAAGCGCGCTCGGCCGCAGCAGGGACTCTTTCAACGGGCTGCTAGCGCTACTTGTGCGCGAGCAGCATCGTCATGCGCTTGCCGAGCAGGCGCGGCGTCGATTCGACGCGGCACACATCGGCGAGCGTCTCGGCGACTTGCTGCATCACGCGATAGCCGTGTTCGGGGTGGTCCATCTGTCGGCCCTTGAACACGCACACGACTTGCACCTTGTGGCCTTCGATCAAGAACTCGCGGCCTTGTTTGACGCGGTATTCCAGATCGTGCGGGTCGATCATCGGCCGCACGCGCAACTCCTTGAGCTGGCTGGTGTGATGCTTGTGGCCCTCGCGATCCTTCTTGCGCTGCTCGTACTTGAACTTGCCGAAGTCGAGGATGCGGCAGACCGGCGGCACGGCCGTCGGTGAGACTTCCACCAGATCGAGCCCGACTTCCTCGGCCTTGCGGCGAGCGTCGTCGACGTTGACGATTCCAAGCTGCTCTCCCTTCTCGTCGATCAGGCGAACTTGAGGGATGCGGATCTGGCGGTTGACTCGGAATTGTCGTGCAGTCACTTGGTTCTTCGGTCGGCGGAGTTCGTCGAGTGGATTGGGTTTGGGGCGAACAACTAGGACGGAGCAGGGCCAGCGAAGATAGATCGAACCGGCCGGGTCCGCTAGTCGAGGAAGTTCCCTCCGATCTTACGCCCTTCTACGTAAGAGCGGCATGAAGGCCCGATGGGATCTCTTGGGCGCGCATCAAATTCACGCGGGCAGGATGCTCTTCACGTGCACCTCGGCCAGCTGCTCGGGCGCCACGCTGGAAGGGGCCTGGCACATCAGGTCGGTCGCGGAAGCGGTCTTCGGGAAGGCCACCACGTCGCGGATATTGTCCATGCCCAGAGAAAGGGCCACGATTCGGTCGAGGCCGAGCGCGAAGCCGGCGTGCGGCGGTGCGCCGGAGGCCAGGGCCTCGACGAAGAAGCCGAACTTGCGTTGGCGCTCTTCCGGCCCGATTCCGAGGATCTGAAAGACCTTTTCCTGGACGTCGGGGCGGTGGATCCGCACGGAGCCCGAGCCCAGTTCCCAGCCGTTGTAGACAAGGTCGTAGGAGCGCGAGGCCAGCGCGCCCGGATCGGCGCCCTCGCCGCCCAGGGTCCAGTCCTCGGGCGCCGTGAACGGGTGGTGCGCGGAGAACCAGCGGCCCGCGTCGGCGTCGTATTCGAAGAGCGGAAAGTGCGTGACCCAGGCGAAAGCCTGCTTGGACTTGTCAGCGAGTTGGTAGCGCTTGCCAAGCTGCACGCGCAATTCCCCAAGCACCTTGCGCACCATGGCCTTCGGCCCGGCCGCGAACAAACAGGTGTCGCCGTCCTTGGCGCCGAGCAACTCCATCAATTCCGCGGCGGAAGCGGGGTCGGGAACGAAGCGGGCCAGCGGTCCTGACGAACCCTCGCGCGCGGCTTTCCAGTAGGCCAGGCCCTGGGCGCCAAGACCCTTGGCGACTTCTTCGAGAGCGCTGATGTCCTTGCGCGAAAGCGCGTGGGCCGCGGGCAACGCGATGCCCATCACGCGACCGCCGGCCGCCAACGCCAAAGTGAACACGCCGAAGCTCGACTTGTTCGCCCAGGCGGCGATGTCCTTGAGCTCGAATGAAAAACGCATGTCCGGCTTGTCGACGCCGAAGCGCTCCATGGCTTCTTCCCAGCGCAGGCGCGGGAAGGGCAGCACGAGCTCGAAGCCCATCGCTTCGCGCCAGGTCTGCGCCATGACCTTCTCCCAGGCCGCGAAAACACCTTCTTCCTCGACGAAGGACATCTCCATGTCGAGCTGGGTGAACTCCGGCTGGCGATCGGCGCGCAGGTCCTCGTCGCGAAAGCAGCGCGCGACCTGGAAGTACTTGTCGAAGCCCGCGACCATCAGGATCTGCTTGAAGATCTGCGGCGATTGCGGGAGCGCGTAGAACTCGCCCGGGTGCACGCGGCTGGGAACCAGGTAATCGCGCGCGCCCTCGGGCGTCGCCTTGGTCAGGATCGGCGTCTCGACTTCGAGGAACCCCTGCGCTTCGAACGCGCGGCGCATCGCGCTGATCAAACGCGCGCGGTGCATCAGATTGCGCTGCATGATCGGCCGGCGCAGATCGATGTAGCGATACTTCAGCCGCGTCTCGGTCGAAACTTCTTCGTCGCCGTCGATCACGAATGGCGGCGTGCGCGAGGGCGAGAGCACTTCGACACTCGTCGCGACGAGTTCGATCTCGCCGGTCTCGCGCTCCTTGTTGATGTTCGAGCCCGCGCGCGCGTTCACCGGACCGCTGACGCTGAGCACGTACTCCGGCCCGAGCTTGACCGTGGCCGAGAGTTTTTCGTCGAGCACGACCTGCGTCACGCCGTAGCGGTCGCGCAGGTCGAGGAAATAGATGCCGCCGTGATTGCGCCGCGCCTGCACCCAACCGTTCAAGGTCACGGTCTGGCCGACGTGCCCAGCGCGCAACTCGCCGCAGGTATGCGTTCGGCACCAAGCCGCTTTGGACGGAGTGTCCATCACGTACGGACGCGTTCGCGGCCGGCCGCCGAGGAGCGCACCGACAGACGCATCAGCGCGCGTCGCAACGAGGCCTCGGCACGCGCGATATCGAGCGCTTCGCCCGGCGTCTGCGGCTTGCCCTTCTGTTCCAGTCGTCCGCGCGCGCGCTTCTCGGCCTCGCGCGCGCGCTTCTCGTCGATGTCCTCCGGCAACTCGCCGGCTTCACAGACCACGCGCACCGTGTTGGCGCGCACTTCGGCGAAACCCTCGGAGACGAACAGCGCCTTGCGCACGCCCTGCTCGTTGTAGAAGAGTTCGCCGACCGCGATCGCCGCGACCATTGGCGCGTGGCGCGGCAGGATGCCGAGCGCGCCGTCGACTCCCGGCAAACGCACGCTCTCGACGCGCGCGTCGAGGGCGATGCGATCGGGGGTGATGACCCGCAGGGTAAGTTCGCCGGCCATGTCGGATCAGCCTTGAAGTTTCTTGGCGCGTTCGATGGCCGACGCGATGTTGCCGCACATGTAGAAGGCCTGTTCGGGCAGCGAGTCGTGCTTGCCTTCAACGATTTCCTTGAAGCCACGTACCGTGTCCTCACGCGACACGAAGACACCGGGCGTGCCGGTGAACTGCTCGGCGACGAAGAACGGCTGCGAGAGGAAACGCTGGATGCGGCGCGCGCGCGCGACGACGCGTTTGTCCTCGTCAGACAACTCCTCGATGCCGAGGATCGCGATGATGTCCTTCAAGTCGTTGTAGCGCTGCAGGATCTGCTGCACGGCGCGCGCGACTTCGTAGTGCTCCTGACCGACGACCTGCGGGTCGAGCATGCGCGAGGTCGACTTCAACGGATCCACGGCGGGGAAGATGCCGAGTTCGGCGATCTTGCGCTCGAGGATGATCGTCGAGTCAAGGTGCGCGAAGGTCGCGACCGGCGCGGGGTCGGTGATGTCGTCGGCGGGCACGTACACGGCCTGCATCGAAGTCACCGAACCGTCGGAAGTCGAGGTGATGCGCTCCTGGAGCGCGCCCATCTCGCTGGCCATCGTGGGCTGGTAGCCGACGGCCGAAGGCATGCGTCCGAGCAACGCCGAAACTTCCGAGCCCGCCTGCACGAAGCGGAAGATGTTGTCGACGAAGAGCAGCACGTCCTGGTTCTTCACCTCGCGGAAGTACTCGGCCATGGTCAGGCCGGAGAGCGCGACGCGCAGACGCGAACCAGGCGGCTCGTTCATCTGGCCGAAGACGAGCACGGCGTTGTCGATCACGCGCGCCTGCTTGCCGTCCGGAGTCTTGTAGGTGGCTTCCGACATTTCGAGCCACAGGTCGTTGCCCTCGCGCGTGCGCTCGCCGACGCCGCAGAACACCGAGAAGCCGCCCTTTTCGACCGCCGTGATCCGGATCAGTTCCTGGATCAAGACGGTCTTGCCGACACCCGCGCCGCCGAACAGCCCGATCTTGCCACCCTTCGCGAAGGGGCAGAGCAGGTCGACGACCTTCAGGCCGGTTTCGAACACTTCCGAGATCGCCTTCTGCTTGTCGAAGGGCGGAGCCTGACGGTGGATCGGCCAGTGCTCGGTCGCTGTGAAAGCGCCCGCGGACTGCTGATCGAGTGCCTTGCCGAGCAAGTTGAAGATGCGGCCCTTGGTCACTTCCCCCACCGGCACCATGATCGGTCCGCCGGTGTCGATCGCGGTCATCCCGCGCCGGCAACCGTCGGTGGTCGACATCGCGACGCAGCGCGCCACGTCGTTGCCGAGGTGTTGCGCGACTTCGAGCGTCAGGTCGATGTCCTTCGCGCTGTCCTTGACGTGCACGGCGGAGTAGATCGCGGGCAGTTTCCCGGCGGGAAAACGCACGTCGACCACGGGGCCGAAAATCTGGGCGACGGATCCGGTGTTGGCGTTGCTCATGGTCGGAGTTTTTTCGGTTCGCTCTGTGGACTAGCGCAGCGCCTCGGCGGCGCCAACGATGTCGAGCAGGTCCTTGGTGATGCCTTCTTGGCGCTTGCGGTTGTAAACGCTCTTGAGTTCCGACTGCATCGTGGTCGCAGCGTCGGTCGCGTTCTTCATCGACATGCGTCGACTGGCGTATTCGGAAGTGATCGATTCGAGCAGCGCGTTGTAGACACGCGTCTCGAGGTAGCGCGGAACGAGTTTTTCGATCAGGGTCGGAACGTCGGGCTCCATGATCACGTTCGCGGAGTCCTTCGAACCTGTCGTGGCGCTCTTCTGCACGGGCAAGAGCGTCGTGAAGGTCGGCACGTACTTGGCCATCGATTCGAAGGCGGAGTAGAGCACGACGACTTCGCGGTACGCGCCGGAAGCGAACGCGTCGCTCATGGCACGGGCCGTGAACTTGGCCAGACGGTAGTCGACCTTTTCCAGCGGCGGTTCGACGAAGAAGCGCTCGATCTTGAAGCCGCGCTTCTGCGCGTACTGATAGCCCTTGCGACCGTAGATGAAGAAGCGCGCGTCGACGCCGGGATGCTTTGCGAGCCAGCGTTCGAGCGCCTGATAGACGTTGGAGTTGTAGGCGCCGCACAGTCCGCGCTCGGACGTGACCAGGAGCACCGCAACCGCGCTGCCCTTGCCCGGACGGAAGGCCATTTGCTCCTCCAACCCCTCGTCCGCCGCCGCTGCCAAACGCGACAGGAGTTGTGAGATCTCCAGCGCATAGGGCCGCGACGCGATCGCGCGATCCTGGAAACGACGCAGCTTCGTCGTCGCGACCATTTCCATGGCGCGCGTGATCTGCTTGATGTTGCCTACGGATTTGATCCGTACGCGAAGGTCGCGAACTGATGCCACGTGCTTAGCCCAGCATCTGCTTCTTGATGGTCTTGATGGCTTGGTCGATCGTCGCCTTGCACTTGTCGGAGACCTGTTTGGTCTCGAGGATCTCCTTGCCGACTTCCGGATGCGTCTCGCGCATGTACGGGCGGAAAAGAGCTTCGAATTCCTGCACGCGCTTGGTCGGGCAGTCGTCGAGCGCGCCGCTCGTGCCGGCGTGGATGATCATGATCTGTTCCTCGACGGGCACCGGCACGTACTGGCCCTGCTTGAGGATCTCGACCAGTTTCTCGCCGCGCGTCAGCGACGCCTGCGTGGCCTTGTCGAGGTCGGAACCGAACTGCGCGAAGGCCTGCAATTCGCGGTACTGCGCAAGATTGATGCGCAAGCCGCCGGCGATCTTCTTCATGCCGGGCAACTGCGCCGATCCACCCACGCGCGAAACCGAGACGCCGACGTTGACGCCCGGGCGCACGCCCGAGTTGAACAGACTCGATTCGAGGAAGATCTGGCCGTCGGTGATCGAGATCACGTTGGTCGGAATGTAGGCGGACACGTCGCCTTCCTGCGTCTCGACCACCGGCAGCGCCGTGATCGAACCGCCGCCGGCCTTGTACATCTTCGGGTTGATCTTGTGCGCGTCGCGCGAAAGCTTGGCCGCGCGCTCGAGCAGACGGCTGTGCAGGTTGAACACGTCGCCGGGGAACGCCTCGCGGCCCGGGGGACGGCGCAGCAGCAACATGACCTGGCGGTAGGCCAGCGCCTGCTTGTACAAGTCGTCATACATGATCACGACGTGGCGGCCTTCGTCGCGGAAGCGCTCGGCCATCGTCACGCCACCGTAAGCGGCGAGGTACTGCATCGAAGCTTCGTCGTTCGCGCTCGCGCAAACCACGATCGTGTATTCCATCGCTCCGCCAAGTTCGAGGCGGCGCACCAGGTCGACGACGGTCGACTGCTTCTGCCCCATCGCGACGTAGACGCAGATCACCTGCGCGGGATTTTTCGGATCGCCGCCGCCGGTGGTCTTCTGATTGAGGATCGTGTCGATCAACAGCGCGGTCTTGCCGGTCTGACGGTCGCCGATGATCAGCTCGCGCTGACCGCGGCCGATCGGGATCATCGCGTCGATGGCCTTGATGCCGGTCTGCAGCGGTTCCTTGACCGGCTCGCGTTCGACCACGTTGGGAGCCGGCCGCTCGATCGGGAAGTAGTCCGCTTGCGTGACCGCCAGCGGCCCCTTGCCGTCGATCGGGTCGCCGAGCGCGTTGACCACTCGGCCGAGCAGGCTGTAGCCGGTCGGCACGGAGATGATGCGGCCGGTGGTCTTGACCACGTCGCCTTCCTTCACCTTGGTCGCCGAACCGAGCAACACGCAGCCGACGTTGTCCTCTTCGAGGTTCAAAGCGACACCGCGCACCCCGTCGGGGAACACCAGCAGCTCGTTCATCATGCAATCGTCGAGGCCGTAGACGCGCGCGACGCCGTCGCCCACCGAGAGCACGGTGCCGACCGATTGCAGCGAGGATTCGCCTTTGTACGACTCGATCTCCTTCTTGAGCACCGAGGTCACTTCACCAGGTCGCAGATCCATGTTGAGTTCCTAATCCTTAGTGTCAGGAGAGGCGAGCGGAATTGAGTTGGTTGCGCAGCGCTTCGAGGCGGCCGAGCGCAGAGATATCGAGCATCCGGTTGTCGACGAGGATGCGAGCGCCGGCGATCAGCTCCGGCGAGACGTGCAGACTGAGCGAGACTTCCTTCTTGAGCACCGCACCGAGCGCAACGCATAGCTCAGCGAGTTCACCGGGCCCCATCGGCCGCGCGGACTCGACCGAACCTTCGACCGCGCCGCGATCGGCAAGCGCGCAGCGCTTGAAGGCCGCAGGCAATTCGCGCAGCAGATCCAAGCGGCGCTTGTCGGCGACCAGACGCAGGAAATTGGCCGTGATCGGCGAGAGCGTCAGCGCCAGGCGTTCGATGCGCTCGCGCTTGTCGTTCGCCGCGACGCGCGCGTCGAAGATCCAGCCCGATTCGCCTTCCTTGGCCAAGCGGCCGGCGAGCACGGCAATGTCCCGCGAGACGGCCTCCAGCTCGCCCTTCTCGCGGGCGAGTTGGAACAGCGCAATCGCATAGCGCGCCGCGACCGGCCCGACTCGAATCGATTGACTGAGTGTGGCGCTCACGGTTTCACCGTTTGGCCCCGCTCTTCAGTTTCGACATTGCGTCGCCGACGAGGCGCCGGTCGTCTTCGCTTCCGACATTGCGCTGCAGGACCGCGCTGGCGGCCGACATCGTGAGTTCGACGACTTCGCCGCGGATCGTGGCCAGCGCTTTCTCGCGCTCGACGCCGATCTCGCGCTTGGCCTGCTCGAGCAACTTGCCGGCCTCGGCGCGCGAGGCCGCTTCGACTTGCTTGCCCACCGACTCGGCGCGCGCGCGCGATTCGGCGACGATGCGCGAGGCCTCGGCGCGCGCTTCGGCGAGACGGGCTTCGACTTCGACCTTGGCGCGCTCGGCATCTCCGGAGGCCTTCTGCGCAGCTTCGATCGCGCGCTCGGCGCGCGAGTCGCGCTCGAGCAGCGCCGTCGTGACCGGCCCCATGACGAACTTCCAGATCGCCGGCAGGGAGATCACGAAAATGATCAGGGTCCAGACGAAGCTGCCCAGCCCATCGGGTGAGAGCGGGTTGAAGCCCTGGCCGTGGCCCTCTTCCAGGACACGCGGAATCATCGCGAAGATCGACATGACTGTAATGTTGGCTGTGCAGCGCGGCACTGCGGGCCCCCGGCGCGAGCGGACGACGATCGTCCGCAATCGCGCGCCGGCGGCCGCGACGGACTACTTCGCGAGTGCGATCAAGAGCGCGACGACGACGCCGAACAGCGCAACGCCTTCGACGAACGCTGCAAGGATGATCGAACTGCCGCGGATTTCGCCGGAGGCTTCGGGATTGCGCGCGATGCCGTGGTTGGCCGCGGCACCGATCTGGCCGATGCCGATGCCGGCGCCGATCGCCGCGAGGCCTGCGCCGATGCCGGCGCCCATCTTGGCCAAGCCGGGGCCGACTTCACCTGCAGTTTGAAGCGTTTCGTAGAGGGTCATGTATTGCTCCTGGTGGCGGCAGAGCGGCCGCCGGACGATTGGATGATAAGGGGAAAAAGCAGAGTTTGGCCCGAGCGCTCAGTGCTCGGGGTGGACGGAGGTGTTGATGAACAGGATCGAGAGCTGCGTGAAAATGAACGCCTGAAGCAGCGCCACGAAGGACTCGATGATCATCATGAACACGGCGAAACCAAGCGCGATGGGCGAGGTGGCCCAACCGACGGCCTGACCGTTTTCCTGGGCGAAGAAGAACAGCAAGCCCATGAAGGACAAGACAACCATGTGCCCGCCGCTCATGTTGGCGAACAAACGCACGGTCAATGCGAACGGCTTCACGATCAGGCCGACGACTTCAATGAAGAAGAGCAACGGCCAGAGGAAAATCGGCACATGCGGCACGAGGTTCTTCCAGAAGGCCAGCGGCCCCTGGGCGATCATTCCGCAAACCAGCATCGCGACGAGAATCACCGTCGCGAGCGCCGCGGTGACCCAGATGCTCGCCGTCGCCGTCGCCGCGCCGGGGAACAGCCCGAGCAAGTTCATGAACAGAATGAAGAAGAACAGAGTCAGGAAGAACGGCAGGAACTTTTGACCGCGCTCGCGCCCCATGGTCGGGAAGACCATGTCGTCGCGCACCCAGCTCGCGAAACCCGCGAGCATGCGTGTCAGCCAGTCGCCGCCGCCGCGCGCGAGGTGCGCGGGAACGCCAGAGAAGCCGACGATCAGGATCAGCACCGCGGCGAGCTGGAACAGCTGCAGGTTCGTGACCACGAGTTGCACGCCATCATCAGCGTGGTTCATGTCGAACATCGCCGGCAGGCCGGGCACGCTGAACGAAAGCAGCGGATGATGGGCGGCATTCACCAGATCCGAGGGGATCAAGTGCATGTACAGCGTCGTGAAGATCGTGTCTCCGTGGTGCGGTTCCACGAAGAGGAAGCACATCGCGATGGGCGCGACGATCAGGGAGAGGATCAGGATCCAGCGCAACATGATCAGGCAGTCCTCCCGGTCCCGAGTGTGGATCCACGGCCTGTTTTCGAAGCCACCATCCGGGCAATGTCCCAAGTCGCGAGCGGAAGCACCAGCACCGTGACCGCCGCGTAGGCGAGCAGGAAGCACTGCCAGCTCACCGTGCGCTCGAGCGGTTCCACGAATCGCAGCAGCGCCGCGAACAGAACCAGCGCTCCGAACTTGATCGCGAAGCCTTCGATCTGCGCGCGGGTGACACGCTCAGAGCGCACGCGCAGCCAGTGCGCCTGCCAGGCGACCGCGACGAAGGCCAGGAACGCGCCCAGCGAATAACCGAGGACCGTGCCTAGTCCCTGGATGCCACCCTGGATCCACGCAATCGCCGCGGCGATCACGAGGCCGGCAGCGAGGCCGTAACTGGTCCGGGGCAAAGTCATCGGGACGGTCGGGGGGAGTTCAGGGAGGTTTGGAGGGCGGACGCGCAGGTGGGACGGCGCGCACGATGGCGATGATCGATCCGAAGAAACCCAAGGTGGCGCCGCTGATCAGAAACCAGGGCGTCGTGCCCAGGCGTCCGTCCAGCCATGCTCCACCCCAGGCCAGCAGGGCGACCGAGGCGGCGAATTGCAGGCCGAGCGCTCCGTAGCGGGCAAGCCCGTCGTCGCGTTTCGGTCTGTCCGGTTCGAAGCCCAGTTCGGACATGCTTGGCGGGACGTGCATTCGCGGCTCGACCGACCCCGCTCGGGGGGTTGGAAGCGCCAGAACGCACGTTGGGCGCAACAATCTAGTGATCGCCGCACGAGGGTCAAATGTCGGGCCAGAAAAAATGCGGCGCGGGGAGAAAATCCGCCCGTGCGTGTCCTGCGGCGGGCGGCTGCCCTCGGCCGCCGCCCAGCGTCGACAGCGCCGCGCGGGATCGCTACCCTGCTGCGCTTTTCTAGGAGTTTCGCGGTTGCCCTCGGCCTCGCGATCTCCAGCCTTCCGTCAACTGTAGAATTCGGAGTTCGCCTTGGAACGTACGCTAGTCCTGCTCAAGCCCGATGCCGTCCAACGCGGCCTGATCGGCAAGATCCTCAGCCGCTTCGAGGACAAGGGCCTCAAGATCGTCGGCCTCAAACTGCGCAAGTTCCCCTCGGCGCTGCTCGAGCAGCACTACGCCGCCCACAAGGAGCGGCCGTTCTTCAAGAACCTGGTGAAGTTCATGGGCTCGGGCCCGGTGGTCGCCATCGCGCTCGAAGGCAAGGATGCGATCGAAGTCACGCGCAAACTGATGGGCAAGACCAACGCGCGCCAGGCTGAGCCCGGCACGATTCGCGGCGATCTTGGCATGTCCTTCTCGAACAACCTCGTCCACGGTTCGGACAGTCCCGAGGCCGCCAAGACCGAGTTGGCGCTGTTCTTCGCCGGCAGCGACGAACTCGTCGCTTGGGAACCTTCCAACCTCGGTTGGATCTACTCGATCGAGGAAGAGCTTCGCTGAACCTCGCCGCGACGCACCTGGCCGAACTCATCGGCGAGATCACACCCTTCGTGAAGGGTGCGCGCGTGAAGGACGTGCTCGGTGTTCCGCCGCGCGACCTCGTGCTGGTGCTCGAACCCGCGCTGGACCTCGCGCGCGCCCAGCGCCGAGCGCCCCTGCGCTTGACGATCAGCGCGGACCAGGATGGACCGCGCCTCTTCCTGCAGAGCGAGCGCGTTCCCCGACACGAGGGGCCGCTCGGTCCGTTCTTCCGCCGCGCGGCCGCGGAATTGACCGGCGCGGAGGTCGCGCGTTTCGAACAGGTCGCGAACGATCGCATCCTGCGCATCGAATTCGTGGCCACGCCTTCGGGCGAGCGCCGTGTCCTGTTCGCGGAATTCGTCGGGCGTCACGCCAATCTGCTGCTGGCCGGGGCGGGCGAGCGCCTGCTGGAGTGGTTGGTGCCGCCGCCCGAGTCCACGGCGCAAAAGCCGGCGCGGCTCGCGCTGGGCGAGCCCTGGAATGCGCCGCCGGGACGGCCCAACCTCGCGGCGCAGGTCCCAGCGCTGGCAGAACTGCTCGCGGCCCCCGCGGAACCCGCGCCGGAATTGCTCGATGGACGCACGGCTCCATTGTCGTGGCGTGTGGAGAAGACGTTTGGCGCCTGCGTCGACGAGATCTCGCGCGAGCGCGCCGTGCGCGACCTGCGCGAGCGCCTCGAGCGCAAACATTCTCGCGCGCGCGGCCTCACGCACGGACTGGAGCAACGCCTCGAATCCGCGCTCGGCGCCGAGCGCGTGAAGCAGGACGGCGAATTGCTCAAGGCCAATCTTTCCAAGCTGAGCCGCGGCGCAAAATTCGTCGAGGTCGACGATTGGTTCGCGGCAGAGCCGCAGACTCGGCGCATTGTGCTCGATCCCAAACGCTCGCCCCAGGAAAACGTGACAGCGATCTTCGATCGTTTTCACAAACTGGAGCGCAGCGCCACGGACGTGCAGCACGAATTGGATCTGGCGCGCGCCAAACTGGCCGCGCTCGCGCACCTGCAGGAACAATTGGCCGGCGCGGACAGCGACCCGGCCGCGCTCGAGGCCGAAGCCATCGCCTCGGGTTGGTTGGAACCCGCGCAACAAGCCGATCCGCGCAAGCGCAAGGAACCCGAGAAGCGCAAACCCTATCGCGAGTTCAAGGGCCAGAATGGCGCGACGATCCTGGTCGGCCGTAGCGCCAAGGACAACGACGAATTGACGCTGCGCGTTGCGCGCGGAAATGACGTCTGGCTGCACACTCGCGACGCCCCGGGCAGTCACGTGGTCCTGCGCGTGGAACGCGGCGTGGAGCCCGATGCTGAGGACGTCCTCGACGCCGCGACGCTGGCCGTGCACTTCTCCCCGCTCGCCGAGGCGACCAAGGCCGCGGTTCACGTAGCGCGCCGCAAGGAAGTGCACAAGCCGCGCGGAGCCAAGCCCGGGCTGGTTGCGCTCTCGGGCGGTAAAACTCTCGAAGTGCGCATGCAACCGGAGCGGGTCCGGCGGTTACTTTCCTCGATGCGGGGTGGCGCTGGAGCGCCGGACGCCGCGCCCTAGCTGACTGAACCTGATCGAACGTCCAACGCGAGCCCCCCACTGTCCCACTCAGAGTCCCGCCCCATGCGCACGCAGAAGAACCATCGAGCCCTCCATCTCGCGCTCGCGGCGTCGACACTCCTCGTCCTCGCGCTCGCTCAGGCTTGCACGATCACGCCCAAGGGACCCGACCCGCTGAAGCTGCTCGAGATGTACCGCGAGCAGGCGCTGGGCTACTACGAAGCCGGCCAGTTGCCGCAGGCCGAGGATCAGATTCGCAAGGGTCTCGACCTCTCGCCCAAGGACGACCAATTGAAATTGATGCTCGGCTGGTGCCGCCAACGGCGCGGCACGCGCGACGACCTCGAGGTGGCCGAGCGCGTGTTCCGCGATCTGGCGCCGCGCAAGGATTACCGTGCGCTGTTGGGACTCGCGGAGTGCCTCGAGCGCATGGGCGTGCTCTACACCGAATCGGCCGAGAAGATCGAGTCGGGCAAGAACGAGACGGAATCGGCCGACCCGAAAAAGCGCGTGCAGGAACTGAAAGAAGACGCGAAGAAATTCTGGATGGAGGGCCTGACGCACTATCAAGACGTACTGACGCGCAAGCCCACCGAGAGCCAAGCGATGAACGGTCTGCACCGCACGTATGCATTGCTGGGCCTCACTGAGGACAGCCTGGAATGGGCGGAAAAGTTGCTGACCCAGACGAATGCGGAGATGGAATTCTGGAAGCAGCAATTGAAGCGCACGGACCTGCGCGCCGACGAAGAGGTGCGTCTGCGCACTCGCATGGGTGCTACGCGCGAAATGACCGTCGCCACACACTTCGCGGCGGCAGCGCTGCTGGTCAAGCTCGGCCGCAAGACCGAAGCCGCCGGCCATCTCGACCTCGTGGTGCTGCTCGCGCCGGACACCGCCCAGGCCTACAGTCGCAGAGCGCAGCTGCTCTTCGAACTCGGACGATTCGAGGAAGCGCGTGCCAACCTCGATGACTTTCTGCGCCTGACGGATCTGCCCTTCGAGCACGCCGACGTGCAGCGTGCATTCAAGACCAAGGTCGAGTGCGACAAGCGGCTGGCGGCGCTGGGCGGAACGGCGAAGTGACGCTCGCCAGGCCGCGTCGAGCGGCGCTCAGATCTTGCGTGTTTCCGCCAAGCCCTGCGGCTGCAACGGACGCGCTTGACCGCGAGTGTCCGTCGAAGGCTTCCAGGTGGCGGTCGAACTCGCGCCCTCGCGATCGCGGTATTCGACGCTGAGTTCCTGATCGGGCTTGCGCTCGCGCAGTGCACTCGAGATGTCGTCGCGCGAATTCAGAGCGCGGCCATTGAGCGTGAGCAGCACGAAACCAGGCTCAAGACCAAGTTTTTCCGCCAGGGAACCTGGTTGCACGCGCTCGACGCGCAGGCCCGTTCCAACGGAATTGCCGCCCGACGCGCTGCTCGCGATGTAGACGCCGAGCACATCGGTGCGCATGGGCGCACGCTCGAGGTCGAACCCCGGCAGTCCGAGTCGAAAACCGGAGCCTCCGCCGGCGTTGCCGCCGCCGATGCGCGATCTGAGTTCCGGGTGGGCAAGCAACAGTTCGTCGAGCGTCCTGGCCGTGTACTCCTCTTCGTGCTCTTCGCCGTCGACGCGTGTCTTGACGCGCGCCTTGACGCCGTCGGGCCCCATCTCGAGCGAAAAACCGTCCGACTGCGACTTCAAACCCTGTGCAAACCCTTGGAACGGATCCTTCAGGCCACCCAACCCACCCGGTGCCTGCGTGAACGGATCCCCAAGATCGAAGAAGAAGCCGCTGAACGGATCGCGACCCTGCCCCCCGGGGAACATGCGTTGGCGCAGCGCCTCGAACGGATCCTCGTCGCCGCTGCGCGAAGCCATCGACTTCGCGCGCACCTTCAACTCGCGCAGCGCGAGCCGGCAGGTCCAGGCGAATTCAAGGTGCTCGCTGTCGGCCGCCCATTGCTCGAGTTGCGTGCGCGCGCGCTCGCTTTCGCCGGCGCGCCCGACCAGCGCCTCGAAGTCAGTTTCGCGCACGGCGAGATCATGATTTTGAAGTCGCTCGCGCCAGGCCTGTTCGTCGCCGAGATCGTCCGCGGGGACCACACTGCGCGTATTCCCGTTCGAGGGCGGTAGTGCGGACTGCGAAGAAGTCGTGAATGCGGCCAGCGCAAGGCAAGGAGCCGCGAGCATTGTCCATCCGAGTGAATTCATGGTGATCGTTACCTCCTGCTTCAATCGCCGAGCACGCGTCCCCACGCTCAGCGCAATTCGATTCCGGCGAGCGAGTTGGGCTCGCCTCGCGCATCCACTGGCAGGCCTTGGCCCAGACGCCCATCGAGCGGCGCAGAAGAATCGCGCAGTCGCTCTTCGCCGGGTTTGGCGCGGCGCAGCACGCCGGCAGGCAGCTCCGCGGCAGGCTCATTCTTCGCGATTGTCTCCGCAGGCACGATCGGGCTGACCGCGGGGATGAACGTCGGCGGCGCTTGGGTGTCGAAGCCAAAGTTCAAACTCAACATCAGCGCGGCTGCGGCTGCGATCGAGATCGGGATCCAGCGGCGGCGCAAGACATTCGGCAGCGCGCGCGGCGCGGCGTTGGCGAGTGCCGCGGCGGGACGCAGCGCCGCGCGTTCCTGCGCGAGGCGCTGATTCAAGGCAGGCCACAGATCGACCGATTCCAAGCGGCGCGAAGTTTCCCGGCCCAACACGGCGATGCGCTCGCGGCCCGACGCTGCGCGCGACAGTTCGTCGCGGCAACCCGCGCACTCGGCGAGGTGCGCTTCGACCTCGCGGCACAACGCTTCCTCGAGGTCACGTCCGGCGTACAGCGCCAGGTGTTTTTGGATCTTCGGGCAGTCCAGGTTCGGTTGACTCATCGCTCGGTCTCGGGCTCGTTGGGATCCTCTACGTCGCAAGCAGTCGGTTCGTTGGCGCGATCCTGGTGGCCGGCGGCGGCCATGCGCTCGCGGCGCTCCCACTCCTCCTGGAACAATTTTCTGCCCCGGTGCAGGCGCCAGCGCACCGTGACGTGGGTCGCACCGACGATGCGCGAGATTTCGGTGCAGGCCAAGCCTTCGAGTTCGCGCAGCACCAGCACGGTCTGGAAATGCG
>JAYUOR010000059.1:0-5432 GCA_043760765.1 Planctomycetota bacterium
AGGCCTCTTCGCAGAATCCGCACAGGATGCAGCGCAGCATGTCGATGTCGAAGCGCACGGGCTCGCGCTCGATCGAGCGGTCGGTCTCGCCACCGTCGATCGTGATCGCGTACGCGGGGCAGGCGATCTCGCACATGCCGCACGAGACGCAGGCGATGTTCCCGTCGTCCTTGACCACCAGACGCGGCTGCCCGCGTGTGACCTCATTCGTCGGCAGCGGCTCTTCGGGATATTGCCGCGTGATCTTCTTCTCGAAGAGCTTGCGGAACGTGATCGAGAGCCCGCGAGCGATCTCGGGCAGATAGAGCTTTTCGCGCAGCGAAAGCTCCTTGCGGCGAACGATCACCATAGGTCGACTCCGAAGGAAACGGCCGCGCCGGTCAGGAACAGATTGGCGAGCGCCAGCGGCAGGAAGACTTTCCAGCCCAGGCTCATCAACTGGTCGAAACGAAAGCGCGGTAGGGTCCAGCGCACCCAGAGATAGAGGAACAGGAACATCGATGTCTTCGCCAGGAAAGCGACGACGCAGAAGTACCAGGGCGCGTCAGCCCAGAACGGCACCTTGTAGCCGCCCAGGAAAAGCGTGGTCCACAGGCAAGCCATCACGACCATCGCGCAGTACTCGCCCAGCGCGAACAGTGCGAAGCGCATCGAGCTGTACTCGGTGTGGAAACCGCTGACCAGTTCGGGCTCGCACTCGGCGAAGTCGAAGGGGTGGCGGTTGGTCTCGGCGAAGGCCGCGATGCTGAACAGGATGAACGCGAGCGGTTGGTGCCAAATGTTCCACTCGAAGAAATCCGGCTGCGCCTCGACCACGCCGCGCAGCGAGAGTGAACCGGAGATCGCCACGACGGCCAGGATCGAGAGGATCAACGTCAATTCGTAGCTGATCATCTGCGCCGACGCGCGCAGTCCGCCGAGCAGCGAGAACTTTGAGTTCGAGGCCCAGCCGCCGAGGATCACGCCGTAGATCGCAAGTCCGCCGATCGACAGCAGGTACATCAGGCCGATGTCCAGGTCGGTGACGGAAAAGTTGGTGGACTCGAAGGGCCCGAACGGCAGAGGGATCGCCGGCCCGAAGGGGATCACCGCGATCGTCAGCATCGCCGGAATCGCCGCGACCGCCGGCGCGAAACGGAACAGCCACTTGTTGGCGCCGTCGGGCGTCAGAGACTCCTTGAAGAAGAACTTCACGCCGTCCGCGATCGGCTGGAGGATGCCCCAGGGGCCGACGCGGTTGGGGCCGTGGCGATATTGCATCCAGGCCGAGACTTTGCGCTCCGCGAGCGTCATGCCGGCGGCGGTGCCGAGCAAGCCGCCGTAGATGACGTTGCACTTGATGAACCAGGTCAGCAGGTTCCACAGCATCGGAGTCATCGGGCGCTCGTTCCGCTCGTTGCCAGGAGGCCGCAGAGAGTGTCGAGCGTGCGTGTCAGCGGCTCGACGCCCGCCGGCGCGACGCGCGCGATCGTCAGCTTGCCCACGTGCCCGTCGACGTTGACCCAGTGCCCTGACTTCTCGACCTGCTCAGGAGTTCCGACGCAGACGTCAGCGCAGTTGCCTTCGAGCGCGTGCGTATCGAACGTGACGATGTGCGCGCCTTCGATCGCCGCAAGCGCCTCGCGTCCGCACAACTCGAGCACGCGTTCGCCGGCCAGCACGCTTGCGCCCGCCGTGGCGACACGCGCGCGCGCTGCTTCGGCGGAGATGGCTTCGAAACCAAGTTCCGTGAGTCCGCGCCGGTTCGGGCAGGGATCGCCAGTGTTGAGCAGCGTGTCCTTCAGACCGCTGGACGCAGGCGAGACGAATTGAGGCTTCGCACCGAGGTTTTTCGCGAGCGCGGCAAAACTCTTGGCCTCTTCGACAGTCATGAACGGCGAAGCGATCGCGACAACGCCTGATTTCGCGCGCAGTCCTTCCGCGGCCTGCCCCAAGGCGTCGGCGACGCTCGCGATCTCCAGGCCCTTGGACGTGCGCCGCGCGGCGGGAACTAGGCGTTCGGTCGCATTGTGGCGCTCGGCCGAAAAACGGCCCGTGTCGCACATCCACCATTGATTGACCGCGGCGTCGTAGCGCGGACGGAAGCGCTTGACGTCCTTCGTGCGCAGCACCTCGACGCTAATCGCGCAGCCGCGGCTGCACTCGCCGCAGGTCGAGAGCGACTTCTTCAGGTTCCAGACGCGCGCCTGGAAGCGGAAGTTTTTCAGTGTCAGCGCTCCGACCGGGCAGACGTCGGCCAGGTTGCCCTGGTAGTTGCCATTGAGCGGCCGATCCATGAACGTCGAGATCGTCGAGCGCGAACCGAGGTCGACGACGGCCAGTTGCGGCGTCTTCGGGATCTCTTCCATGAAGCGCACGCAGCGTGAGCACAGGATGCAGCGCTCTTCGTCGAGCACGATCACGTCGCCAAGCGATTTGCGCTTCTCGAGTTTGCGGCGCGGCTCGTTCGTGTGGCCTTCGCCCTGGCCTTCCGCGAAGGCGTAATCCTGCAGATCGCACTCGCCGGCCTTGTCGCAGATCGGGCAGTCGAGCGGGTGGTTTTTCAGCAGGAACTCGAGGCACTCGCGGCGCACGTCATGGGCCTTGGGCGCATCGGTGTTGACCACCATGCCCTCGGCCACCGGCGTGCGGCAGGCGACGACGACGCGCGCGGGGCCGCTGCCCTGCTGCACTTCGACCTGGCAGATGCGGCACGAACCCACCGGCGTCAGCCCAGGGTGGTAGCAGTACATCGGCACATCCGCGCCGTTTTCGTGGCAGGCATGAATGAGCGGCTTTTTCGGGTCGGCTTCGACCGCGCGTCCGTTGATAGTGATCTTGGTCACGGGCTAGTGGGCTGTGGCGTAAACGGGGCGATGGGTGCCCGCGGGCAGGAACGGACAGGCTTGTTTGCTCACGTGCTCTTCGAATTCGCCACGGAAGTGCTGCACCACCGCGAGCGTGGGGATCGCCGCCGCATCCGACAGCGCGCAGATCGTTTTCCCCGGCGCCATGCCGCGCGAAAGCGTCACGAGCATTTCGATGTCTTCCACGCGGCCCTTGCCGACTTCGATGCGATGGAAAATCTGGTGCAGCCACTGCGTGCCTTCGCGGCACTGGCTGCACTGGCCGCAGCTCTCGTGCTCGTAGAAGCGCGCGATGATTTCATGGGCGCGCACCATGCAGGTGTCTTTGTCCATCACGATCATCGCCGCGGTGCCGAGCATCGAGCCGGTCGCTTTGATCGCTTCGTGGCCCATCGGCGTGTCGATGAATTTTTCCGGCAGCACTCCGGTCGACGAGCCGCCGGGGAAAAAGCCTTTGAGCTTTTTGTTCTTCCACATGCCGCCGCAGACGTCTTCGAGAATTTCGCGACAGCTGACGCCGAAGGGCAGCTCATAGACGCCAGGGCGATTGACGTGGCCGGAAACGCCGACGAGCAAATTGCCCGTCGAAGTCTTCGTGCCCATCGACTTGAACCACTCGGCTCCGCGCAAAACGATGAACGGTGCGTTGAAGACCGTCTCGACGTTGTTGACCGTCGTTGGCTGGCCCCACAATCCGAACATGGCCGGGAAAGGCGGCTTGGGCCGCGGGTGGCCGCGCTTGCCCTCCAGCGATTCCATCAAGCCGGTCTCTTCGCCGCAGATGTAGGCGCCGGCGCCTTTGTGCATGAAGACTTCGCAGCTGAAGTCGCTGCCGAGAATCTTCTTGCCGACGAGTCCGGCCTTGCGCGCCGCTTCGACAGCCGCTGCGACGCGGTTGTAGGGATGGCGATACTCGCCGCGCACATAGATGTAGATGGCTTGCGCGCGGATCGCGTAGGCGGCGACCAGGCAGCCTTCGAGGAATCCGTGCGGATCCAGCTCCATGATCACGCGGTCCTTGCAGGTGCCCGGCTCGGATTCGTCGGCATTGATCGCGAGATAACGCGGCCGCAGATCCTTGGTGTGATCGGGCATGAAGCTCCACTTCATGCCGGTCGAAAAGCCCGCGCCGCCGCGGCCGCGCAGACCGGAGTCCTTGACGACCGCGATCACTTGGGTCTGCGAGATGCCTTCTTTCAGGATCTTGCGCAGCGCTTCGTAGGCGCCGTGTTTTTGCGCCACGGCGAACGTGTGCGCATCGGCGATCTTGGCGCGGTCGAGCAGGTAGGTCGGATACTTGGTCATCGCTCGCTCACTTCACGCCGCCGAGAATCTTGGCGATCTTGTCGGCCGTCAGGTCTTCGTGATAGACGCCGTCGAGATCGAACATCGGCGCATTGGCGCAGGCGCCCTGGCACTCCACGGTCGCGACCGTGAAGCGGCCGTCGGGCGATGTGCCGTGGGGCTGTGCGCCGGTGATTTTGCAGACTTGCTCGAGCACCTCGTCCGCTCCGCGCAGCGCGCAGGAAATGTTGTGACAGACCGAGACGACGTGTTTGCCCTGCGGGCGCATGCGGAACATCGGATAGAAGCTCGCCACGCCGTAGACCTCGACCGGTTCGAGGCCGAAGAACGCCGCGCAGTCTTCCATCGTCTGCGGCGAGATCCAGCCGCCGAGTTCTTCCTGGCAGCGGTGCAGCGCCGGAATCAACGCCGCTTGCTTGTGCGGATAGTGGGTCAGGAGTTCCGTGAACTCCGCCACGAGTTTTGCCGTCAATGCCATTAGCGGTCGACCTCACCCATGACGAAATCGAGGCTGCCGATGATCGCGACCATGTCGGACAACATGGCTCCTTGTCCCAGCAGCGGAATCGCCTGTACGTTCATCAGGCCCGGCGCGCGGATGTGACAGCGCACAGGATTCGAGGTGCCGTCCGAGACGACGAAGAAACCAAGTTCGCCCTTCGAGGACTCGACCGCGTGGTACGCCTCGCCCTTGGGCAAGCGCAAGTCGGTGACGACCTTGAACTGGAAGATCAGCTCTTCCATCGAGCGCATCACGTCGGCCTTGGGCGGCAGCACGTAGCGGCGATCCTCGGCCAGCACTTCGGCGCCGCGCGTCTTTTTCAATCGATCGAGCGCCTGCTTGGCGATCTTGCACGACTGGCGCATCTCTTCCATGCGCACGAGGTAGCGGTCGTAACAATCGCCGACCGTGCCGACAGGCACTTCGAAGTCGTAGGTTTCGTAGCCGCAGTAGGGCTGTTTCTTGCGCAGGTCCCAGTCGAAGCCACTGCCGCGCAGGTTCGGGCCGGTCAGCGACCAGGCCATCGCCTGTTCCTTGCTGATCAGACCGATCCCGCGGTTGCGGCCGTACCAGATGCGATTGCCCGTGAGCAATTTCTCGAGCGTTTCCAGCTTGGCCGGGAATCCGTCGAGGAATTTTTCGAGCATGCGCTCGACCTCTTCGTCGACGTCCGCGTACACACCGCCGATGCGCACGTACGTGTTGTTCATGCGGTGGCCGGTGTAGGCGTCGAGGATCGAGTAGATCTCCTCGCGCTGCTCGAACGAGTAGAAGAAGTT
>JAYUOR010000060.1:0-2179 GCA_043760765.1 Planctomycetota bacterium
GTCGGCGAGTCGGTGACCGAACCGTCGAAATATTACCTCGAGAACGTGCATTACACCTGGAACCTGCTCGAAGCGATGCGCGCCGGCGGGTGCCGCGACATCGTGTTCAGCTCGAGCTGCGCGACCTACGGCAATCCCGTGCGCATGCCGATCGACGAGAGTCATCCGCAGCAGCCGATCTCGCCCTACGGGCGGACCAAGCTGCACATGGAGCACATGCTGGAGGACTTTTCGCGCGCCTACGGATTGCGTTTCGCCGCGCTGCGCTACTTCAACGCGGCCGGCGCGTCGCAGTCGGGCGAACTGGGCGAGATCCACGTGCCCGAGACGCACTTGATTCCGCTCGTGCTTTTCACGGCGCTTGGCCTGCGCGAAAAAATCAGCATCTTCGGCGACGACTACGACACGCCGGATGGGACCTGCATTCGCGACTACATCCACGTCGAGGACTTGGCGCGCGCGCACTTGATGGCGCTCGGCAAATTGCAGTCGGGTGCTGCGCGCCTCGCCTGCAACCTTGGAACCGGCACAGGCTTTTCAGTGCTCGAGGTCATCGATACCTGCCGCAAAGTCAGCGGGCGCAAGATCGCCACGGCCGTGGTCGCGCGGCGCGAAGGCGATCCGCCGCGGCTGATCAGCGGAGGCAATGCGGCCTTCGATCGGCTCGGCTGGAGGCCGGAGCGCGCGGCGATCGAAGACATTGTCGCGGACGCCTGGCGCTTTCACTTGGCGGAAGCGAGCGCAGGACGCGGAACTCGCTAGCTCTGGAGCGCTCCGGCGGGTTAGCTTTCACAGCGCACCATGTTCTCCCGCGCGCACCGACTGCTCTGGATCCTGGTACTTTCTGGATTCGTCGAGGCTCAGGACCGCGCGGCGGGGGAGAAGACGATCACCGCGGTCGACTTGGCCAAGCACTTGCGCCATTTCGCGTCGCCTGAACTCGAAGGGCGCGATACGCCCTCGGTCGGACTGACGCGCGCCCAGGACTACGTGGCGGAGGCTTGGTTCGAAGCCGGCGTCGCCCTTCCGCCCGACCTTCCGGCGCTGGCCGCGGAATTGCCCCCGGACGAGCGGCGCGCAAAGACTCTGGCCGCCTACCGCCGCACGTATTCGATCTCGCTCCCCGAACCCGACCCAGAGGGCTGCGGGCTGGTGCTCGAAGTCGAGCCGCTGGAATCCAAGCAGTTCGTGCTTCAGAAAGACTTCGTTCCGTTGTCCCACACCGAGGGCGAGGCGCGCGGCGAAATCGAGTTCGTTGGCTACGGCATCGAATCGGAAACCGAGAAGTTCGACGAGATCCCGGCCAAGGGCCTCAAGGGCAAGGTCGCGATGATCCTCGAGGGCGAACCGCGAACTCCGAAGCGTTTCGAAGGGCCCGAAATCTCCGTCGATGCGAACCTGTGGTTCAAGTTGGTGAACCTGCGCAAGGCGGGTGCCGAAGGAGCTGTCGTCGTACGTCGGCCGCCTGCGCCGCCGGGCAAAGGTTCGCCTGGTATTGGCGAGAAGAAACCCGAGATCCTGCCTCCGGCCGCGCTCGGCTTCCGCTACACCTTCGCGACCTGGAACGATGCCAAGGCCAATCGCGAAGGCAAGGATCCGCAGCGCCTGGTCATGCTTCCAACGGTCGAGATCTCGATGGCGACCGCCTGCGAGATTCTTGGCGAGGATGTCGAAGTGCTGGCGGCGAAGATCGACAGCACGGTGAGGCCGCTGCGCCGCGAAAAGAAAGGGCGCGCCGTGGCGCTGCGCTCGAAGACGCGCCGCAAGGACGTCGACGCGGCGAATCTGGTCGGTTGGATTCCCGGCAGCGATCCCAAACTTGCCGCCGAAATTGTGATCGCGGGCGCGCACCTCGATCACATCGGCGTCGACGAGCGCGGCCGCATCGGCACCGGGGCGGACGACAACGCGTCGGGTTCTTCGGCGCTGCTCGAGCTGGCCCAGGCCTTCGCCGTGGCGAAACCCAGGCGCTCGCTTTTGTTGTGTTCGTTCTCCGGCGAAGAAGACGGCCTGCTCGGTTCGAAGGCGATCGCTGCCAAGCTGCCGGTCGAGGCGAAGTCGGTGGTCGCCATGGTCAACATGGACATGCTCGGCTTCGGCGAGAAGGACAATTGCGCCGTACTCGGTCTGGTTCAGAATCCGACGCTTGAAAAGATCATCAACCGCGGACTGAAACTCT
>JAYUOR010000061.1:0-2176 GCA_043760765.1 Planctomycetota bacterium
AATTAACCGACGGCTGAGACTGGTCAGAGACAGTGTAGCTGAAGTTGCACGAGTGACCGCAGAGTAGCCGATAGTTGTTCACACTGAGAGTGCAGGGACCGGGAGGAGGCAAGCACAAGCCGTTGTTGAGGAAGGAGACGGCATTGCCGCACTCCGTGCCCACCACATCGACGGCTGTGCAAGAGGAATTGGGATTGTTGTAGGTCAACGTCACCTGGTACGAACAATTGCCGGAACAAGATCCACCAACCGTAGTGCACAGACCATTCGTCGTCTGGAGGAACACGCCAATCCCAATAGAGCCGCACGTAGGATTCACGGTGCAGAAAAAGCTCGGGGTTGTAGTGACGCTCGCCGTGCAGGTGTGCTGATTGCAGGGGAAGTTCTGGGGAGCCGAAGGCGCTGGGCTGGCGCTGATCAGCGTGAGCGCGCCAAGAGCCAACGCCGACCACATACTTCGATTGATACTCATTTGGAGACGTCTGGGCGCTGCCAAAGCAGCCGTGGAGAGTATCGGCTCGAAGAAAAATGTCGAAGGGGAGAACCGACGAGCCACTTCAACAGAATTGCGGTGCTCTTGAATTCCACGCTCTGCGCCATGGCTAGATGCTCTCGATGTACGCCGCGATGGCCTGATCACGTCGAGCTGCGATTCCAGCCATCTCTGTCAAGATCGCATCGAACGTCGGCCATTCCGACGAATCAATGGTGTAGGAAACCGTCCACACTTTGAGTTTCCACTTTTCAATATAAACAGCGTGTCCGGACCGTTCCCTCTCGGTTGTGAAGCTCATGTCGACGAACGGGCAAGCGTCGTACAGTCGTTGATCCCAGATCGCCTCGCCCGCTTCGACGAACAGATCGAACGCCAAGTCCGCGAGCGGGTCAAGTTCGATGTTGACTGCGCTGATGATCGCCTGGATGCGGTCAAGATTCCTCACCTCGAGAGGCTTGGCGGTCGGATTGAGAACGCCTGAATTGAAGTCAGGGGGCAAGCCCTTGTCTCGGAAACGGAGGACCCAGTCGGGACGTCCAGCTTGAAGTCCTTTACGGATCTGGTCTCGGAGCTGAATCTCGACTTCCGCCCAAGGCGGGCAATCCGACGGCACGAAGGGTTCAGCAAGAGAACTCCACTGCTGATCCGTGAGTCTTGCCTCCAGGAGCGGCCACTTGGCCCCGAGGAACTCCTGGACGGCTTCGATCTTGGTACGAACGGGTTGGGCCGATGCCTCCGGCGAGGTGAAGGGACCGCGTGTCGTCTCCATTGCGTCGCTTCTCGAGCGGGCGCCGCGCGCAGCCCACAGGATCGCAGCTGATGCGGCCAGGAGGACGACGCCTAGCAACTTCAGTCGCATAAATCCGGCGTCGGTTCCGCAGGACATCCGACACCGTTGCGACAGCGTCCTTGTCCGTGCAAGTCGGATCAAGGAAGCCACGCGTTGGAAACTCTCTGCCATGAGACCCTCGGGGAATAAGAGCTACATTAGGTTGGTCCTCTCGCTCTGCGAGACCGCAAGAGTGGGTAGAGGCAGAGAGTTCTTGTGCGTAGATTCGCCGTAGCACCACTCGGAACAGGTGCAAACAGCACTCGACCATCGCGACGAGCCGAGGACAGCGCGCGCAATTGTGCTGATTGGGATCGATCACGCTCGATGAACGGCGTTACGAGGCCTGTGCAGCCCGCGCCAGGACGCGTCTCTACGAACGCTCGCCGAATTCCTCGATCCACTCCGCGGGCATGTCGTAGTTGGCGTAGACGTTCTGCACGTCTTCGTTGTCCTCCGGGCGCAGGACATCCAAGCGTATGACGACCGGGATCCTCCCGCCTAGTCAGGTCCGTCTCGGATTTCGCGCACCTGGCTGCCAGGCGGCCTCGGTTGTTCTGCGCGGCTCCTTCCGGGGATACGGTACCAGGTTCGACTTCCTGATCAGCGCGACGTAGTGCTTGCCTGCGCAATCAGTTGGACTTCACTCGCTCCATCAAGTCAAGCGCGTCGATAAAGGTGTCGAAGTCGAACCTGGTACCGTATCCCGGTCAGCCGCCTAGCTTCAGTTGCAGCAAGCATGTGGTTTCGCCGGAGAGGCTGATCGTTGCGTTGGCCTCGACGCCGTCGTGATTGAAGGCCGTCACGGTGTATTTGCCCGGAGCAAGCGGACCGACTTTTTGGGTCTTGCT
>JAYUOR010000062.1:0-2175 GCA_043760765.1 Planctomycetota bacterium
CGCGACGTCTACGCGATGCACGCGCGCGCCGCGGTCAATGCGCCCTCGGGTGTGCTGCGCTCGAGCGGCGTGCGCGAGGAAGTCGCGCTGATCATTCCCCAAGACGACTTGTTGACCCTCTGGGCGCGCCAGGAGGACTTCGAGGAAGCGATCCGCCTGACCAGCGACGCGCCGCTGTGGGCGACGGGGCCGAACGCGACTTCGCGCTTCGACGGTCTGTCCGTTCCGCCGTCGCGCCTGTTCGCGCACTTTGGCACCTGGAAGGATCAGCCCTACGAACCCGGTCGCACGGTCGTCGCCGCCGACGAGCTGCCGAATCCGCAGCACGTCTTCGCCTCGCGTAAGGAAACGGCCTGGAGCCAGTTGATGCCCTCGCGCGTGGAGGAGACCGCGTTCACCAATGGGCGGATGCTGCACTTCGACAACGAGACCCGCGATCTCGAAGGCCGCTACCTGCCCGACGAGGCGATCACGTATCTGCCCGGGGACAAGAAAGTGCAGTGGGCACCGCTCACGGGTGGCCTGGCGCGCGGCTTGACCGCGTCCTTCTGGATTCGGCCGCGCGCGATCGGTGACGGGACGTATGTCGACTTCGGCATGGGGTCACTCGACAGCGATCGTGTCTGGCTTGGGATCGAAGGACCCGACCTCGTGCTGCGCGTGATCGACGGACCGGGCGACAATCCCGCGACAGTCCTGAAGGAATTTGGCGAAGCGCGCTTCGAGCTGGCGGCGGGCACGGGACCTGGACTTGCGCAGGACACCTGGAGCCACATCGAAATCGATGTGCGCGGCAATCGCCCGGATCAGATTTCGCTTTCGATCGACGGCCGCGCGCTGGGCGTGCGCACGCCGGGTTTGACGCGTCTGACTTCGACGTTTGGCGTCGATGCGCTGGTCTTCACGGTCGAGAGCGGCGAGGGTTTTCCCGATCGCGGCGTCGCGCGCATCGGCAACGAATTGATCGAGTACAAGCGCCAGGGCCCGACGACTTTCGTTGCGCAGCACGAAGTCTCCGGCGTGGACGCCGGTTTCGGCGGAAGACTGGCGCGAAACAGATTCACACTGCCCCAAACGAACCCGGTTGAGCCGGGGACGAATGACGCAAAGGGCGTCGTCAACGAGAACCATGCGACCGGCACGCCGGTCGAACTCTACGGCTACAGCCTGCCGCTGGCATCGAACGTGCCGGCCGGTGAAGGCGTCTTGCCCCAAGCCATCGGCCGTTTTGCAGTCGGGATGGTCGTCGGCATGGAGCTGGACGGCTCGTCCAATCCCGGCGAGCCCATCAGCGTTACGGCGCTGCCTTTCCCACTCGGGCTTGGCACCGACAACACTCGCAACCTGACTGCGCTAAAGCTGCTGCCGGCGGATCCCGCACCGATGACGACCGCGACCATGATGGCCGCGTTCCAGAAGACGGGTGGATATGCACTACTGATGCAGCTTGGCCCGAACACGAACCTGTTGACGCTCAACAGCTCGATCCTATGCGGGACTGAAGTCGTTCATTACTCAGGCTGGACAGGCGATCGGTTGTTCATTGACAAGCGCCACGAACTACCGACCCAGGATCTTGTGCCAGGCGTCGCCAACCAGAGCCCGCACGCGTTCGTGCTCACCTGGCAGGTGCAATTCGTCGACCCCGGCCCTCCTCCGGTCATTACCGACCCGAACACCGAATTCGATCGCAGGATCTTCGTTGTCCCGATTTCGATCAACGTCGGCGCCGGCACGAATGCATTCCTGATCCCGCAAGTAGCGCAGGGCAACGCTGTGGGCCGCTCGGAGTTCGCACAGATCACCGAACCGGGCGCGGCCGAACTTACCGAGTGGGTGCGCTACGACCGCATCGAACAGAATCAGCTCGTGCGCTCGGACCCGCTGGCCCTGGCTCACTGTCGTGCCATCGTCACCGGCGGCCCACGTGGCACTCTTCCAGCGCCGCCGCCTGATCCAGGTCCGCCGGAAGCGCCGGTGTCCGGCGCTGCTGCTCCGATTGGGCCGCTCAATGCGGCACAGCCCGTGGCGCAAAATCCGCCTGGATATGTTCCGGCCCAGTGGTTGCCCAGCGTGGGCGTCGATGAAGACCTCAACTCGCCGGTCACGCGCGCGGCGCGCACCGCTCTGCAATTTCGCGGTGTGTTCGGCACGTATTCGCACGATCACGCTGCG
>JAYUOR010000063.1:0-5399 GCA_043760765.1 Planctomycetota bacterium
GTGTCGTGAAGCTCGACTAGGCGCACTGTCTGGCGGAGCATGTCCGGCAGGTACAGCCGTTCGCCCCACGAGTCGCCCGTGCTGTCGACGCGCACTTGACCGTCGACGCTGTCGTCGACGGCGGTCACCTCGGGATGGGCCTTGGCCAGTTCGGCCACGATGGCGCGCATGCCGGCGAGCGCGCCGCGATCAGTCCAGTGAGTTCCCAGCGGGAAATACGAATAGTCGTCGCCGCTGTCGTTGCGCTTTTCCTCGAGCAGTGCCGCGCGCAGGTCGAGCATGCGGAATGTGGAATGCTGCGCGAGATAGTCGACGATCTGATCGGTGCGCGACGGGCCGCCACGCCGAATGCGCGACGGCAGGAACTCCGGATAGATCCACGGTTTGTTCGGAGCAATCACGAAGTAGTAGTCGATTCCGCGCTTGGCAAGTTCGCGCTGCCGGCTCTCCAGGCACTTGCGCCACGCTTCCAGCTCAAGCTGCGTGAACGCTGCGCCGCCACGCCAGGGCTCGAGGTCCACACCAGTGGCAAAGATCCAGTTCGTCGGCCCCATGACGATGCGCGGCGACGGACTGGTGTGCAGCACGCGGATCTTGAACCAGTTGTGCACCCTGACGAGCGTCGTGCGCAGGCCGAAATGGTCGTCGTGCCAGTTCTCGAACGCGCGCGGCCAAGCGGCTAGAGCCAGCGCGTCCTGCGGCGGCGGCGGAAAATCGACGGCCCTGCGATTCTCGGCGAGGATTACCTGGACTTCATCTCCCCGTATCGCGAGCGCGATCGGCGAAGCGAGCAGGAATGAGATGAACAGCGTGCACAGGCATATGTCCTGGAATCGCCGCGGCGGGATCTTCGAAGGTTCCATGACTAGAACCTGAAGTAGATGAACGGGTTGAACGTGCTGGCGCTGAGCTCGAGCGCGCACATCGTCAGGACCGCGCAAAGCATCAGATCAGCAGCGGTGTGCAAATAGCCGCTCCGAGAATCGGAGCCAAAATCGCGCGCGAGTCGTCGGCTCAGGGCGGGCAACCACGGAGTGGAGCCGATGACACCGGCCACGATGGCCAGCATTCTGGCGTTGTCCAGGTACAGGGCCGGATACGCCAGCGCCGGATTGCCGTGGCTGAAACCGAACATCGCCTTGAACCAGGTCGCCATCAACGCCGTGTCCTCGCAGCGAAAGAAGACCCAGCCCAGCGCGACGACGAAAATCAAATAGACGTGACGGAACGCGCCCGGCCAGCGCGCAAGTCGAGCGCCCAGGAAGGCGCGCTCCATGATGAGCACCAGGCCGTGGAAGCAGCCGAACAACAAGTAGTTGAGCGAAGCACCGTGCCACAGCCCGCACAGCACGAACACGGTCGCGAGATTGAAATAGACCCGCGCCGGCGTACCGCGTCCCCCGCCCAACGGAATATACAGGTAGTCGCGAAACCAGGTCGAAAGCGAGATGTGCCAGCGGCGCCAGAACTCCGTCAAGCTGCGCGAGACGTACGGATGGTCGAAGTTTTCGATGAACTCGAACCCGAACATGCGGCCGAGGCCGATCGCCATGTCGGAGTAGCCCGAGAAGTCGAAATAGATCTGCAGCGTGTAGGCGAGCACCCCAAGCCACGCCACCGACATCGTCACCTGATCGTGGGGTGTCGCGAAGATCTGGGCCGCGCTGGCGCCGACAGTGTTGGCGATCAGCACCTTCTTGCCGAGTCCCACGCTGAAGCGGCGCACGCCACTGGCGAAACGCGCCAGGTCCTCCTGGCGCGAAACGATTTGCAAGGCCACGTCGCGATAGCGCACGATCGGCCCGGCGATCAGCTGCGGAAACAGCGAGATGTACAAACCGAAGTTGCTCAGGCTGCGCTGGGCTGTGACGTCACGGCGATAGACGTCGATCACGTAGGACATGGCTTGAAACGTGAAGAACGAGATCCCCAGCGGCAGGCGCAAATGCTGAGTCGAAGTGAGCAGTGCGGCCTTGCTCCACTGCGAATCGAACAACAAGGAGCCGAGCGGCTTCGCCGGCCCCGGACCGATCAGGGCACCCAGGCTCTCCCAGAGCCAGTCGGCGTATTTGAAGACGAACAGCATCCCCAGGTTGAAGACGACTGCACAGCTCACGGCGACGCGGCCGCCGCCGGATCGATGCTCGCGTTCGACCCACAGGCCGAAGAGATAGTTCGCGACGATCGAGGCGAGCATCAGCGAGACCAGCCAGGTCTCGCCCCAGGCATAGAAGAACAGGCTGGCGACCAGCAGGATGTGGTTCTTGCAGCGCTGCCCGAGCGCGAAGTAGAGCGCGAGGACGACCGGCAGGAACGCAAACAGGAAGAGTGTGGAGCTGAACAGCACGGATCGTTCGCGGCACGCTCAGGCCGATGCCATTGCGTCCATTATGCCACGCGCTTTCGCGCAGACGACGGTACGGGGCGTCACTTGCCGGGCTCGATCGCTGCGCCCGTCCAGACGCCGATCACATCGCTGAGCAGCTTGGCCCCGTAGTAGCGCTCGAGCAGGAGTTTCTGCTGCTCTTCCGGCACTTCGTAGTCGCGAATCCTGGTCCAAGTTCCGTCGGCGTTGGTCTGGCGGCCGTTCTGATCGGCGAAGCGGCGCAACTCCTCCAGCAGGCCGGCCAGCGCGCGCGGATTGGCCTTGCTGAGGTAGTCGACCATGCCCAGTGCGGTCTTCGAGATCTTGTCGTCCCACTTGCCGCGCTTCAGCGTCAGCTCCGGCATGCGCAACGGATCTTTTTCGCGCTTGGCGTAGATCGAGTTCAGTTCGAGGATCCAGCCGCCATGTTCGCCGACCGAGACGAAGCCGTCGCGATAGGGCATGCAGTAGATGCTCTTCATCACCGCCATCTCGGCGTACCAGCACAGGCCAGTGTGCAACCAATACGGCTGTGAGTTGAAGCGGCGCAGGATGAGCAGCGCCATCGTGCGATGGACGAGTTCGTTGTCGGGATTCCACTCTTCCTGTCCAGGAGAACCTTCGTTGTAGGCGCCACACAACGGCGCCTCGAGCGCGAAGCCGATCTGCGCGAGTGCGCCTGCTTTCCAATCGCTCAAGTAAGGATAAGAGCTGGCGAGCTGGTCGAGCGCCGCGCCGTAGTCGGCGCTGTTCTTGCAAACGAGTATCACCGCGGTTTCCGAATCAGGCCGGAAGCTGGCGGACTTTTTTTCGGTGCTGAGCGTCTCTTCGCGCTCGGGTGGCAAGGTCTTCGGCGCGCCGGGCGGCGGCGACTCGGGATCCTCGGGAATCACGTCGTCGGGAGCAGCGCTGCCGGGTTTGGACGCGGAAGCGACAGCGCCAGCTTCCTCCGGCGGCAGCGCGACGGCCGAGGGAAAAAGCGTGTCGAACAGCGCGATCGTCTTGACCACGAACCCCAACGACGCATCCACGTTGCTCTTCGCGCTGATCAAGAGCACTCGGCGCGAAGGGTCCAGATCGAGTCGGTAGCCGTGGGATTTCGCCCAGGGCGCCCAGGTGTTGACACAAGACTTCGCCGCGCGGCCAGCGTCGGCTGGCAGTTGCGCGGGGTCATAACTCTTGCCGCGGAACCCGACTGAACCGGGCTTCGGCGCCTGCGCGAAGGCGGCGGGGATCAGACACACAAGCGCAATCGCAACGCGTTGAAGTTTCATCGGCGTTCTCCCAACCAACGTTCGAGCCGCGGAGCAAGTGACCCGAACTCCGTCGAAAACACGCTCTGCCAGGCAGGCGGAAGACTCTGCGCCGGCCGGCCCTTGCTACCCGCGAGAGCGCGCAGCAAGCCGGGCAGGCGCGCAGCCTCGGTCTCGAGCAGATAGGCAGCGACGACATACGAAACGAACAGATCCTGCGGAGTCATCCGATTCAGCGGCCGCATCAAGGTCCCGGCCAAGCCTGCGGCATCGCTGGCGCGGACGAGGCGATAACCCTCGTTCATCCAATTGGTGCCTGGGGTCAAGAGCTTCTTCATCCAATCGGTGCCGGTCTTCTTCGTGGCGACGGTCTCTGATTCTCTCGCCGGCGTAATGTACCAGGTCATCCGCGTACCGATCATCTCGCGCGTCAGGTACAGACCAAGGCCCTCCCAGGCCCAAGCGACGTCAGTGGAGATGTTGAACTCCGAGATCAAGCGCGCGCCGAACGTGTGGCGTGTGATGCCGTCGAGGCGTCGCACCGGCTCCTCGGCCCACCAGGCCGCGCTGTTCGAACCGGTCAAGCCTGTGCCTTGAACCTGACCGTAGAAAACGCGCTGCGCCGGGGTCAGGCCGGCGATGTTCTCGATGAACGTCGCCTTCGACGCCGGATCGCAGACGAGATAGACAGTGAAGCGACCGTGCAGATCAGCGGCGGTGCCGAAGACCTTGTTGAACACCTCACGCGTCGCGTGCAGCACATGCGCCGCGCGTTCCGCCTCCGCGCGATCGCCGGTCGTGAGCACGTGCACGCGATCGGTACCGAGCGAGGCCTTCCAATTGAGCTTGAAGGACGCGTCGACGTCATTGGCCGCGATGTCCTCGATCTTGGGGACGGCGGCCAACGCTTCCTTCACGATGCTGCGGATTTCCGCTCGCCGGGCCTTCGCACGCACGGTCTCGGCCAGCACCCAACCCTTTTCGCCGCGTACCTCGCCATTGACGGCGCGCACTTGTTCGTCGTCAGGATCGACGGCGAGAATTTCCTCGAGAGCGGAATCGCGTTGCGAGCTCGTCAATTCGGCGCGATGCTCCTCGAGCAGGCGCAGCAAGTGATCGCGCCAGGGCCGGATCGCCTCGCCGTAGTGGGCCGGCGCCTCCTTCAGCGCCGCGAGGTCGTAGTTTTTCGTCGGTTTGGGCTCCTTCGGCGGCTCCCAGACGCCGTCGGCCACTTGTTGCCAGCCGAGCCCGCGTTTCGCGGACAGGTTGCCGGGATCGATGGCGAGAATTCCCTCGAGCGCGCGATTGCGCTCGAGCCAGAGCTTCTTGGAGGAGCTCCACTCCGCGTACGACTCCAGCCCGCTGACCAGTTCCTTGACCGCGGCGGCGCGCTCGGCCTCGAAGCCGTCGGCGGCCACTGCCCCGCGGGTTCCCGCACTTGCCCAAGCCGGCAGCGCGAACAGCGCCATGAACAAAGCGACGATCCGGTGCACTCGCATGATTCGTGGAAAGCCTGACGATGCCAAGAACTCCCTCCGCCGAGTAGCACGCGAGTTCGCGCAGGTACCCGGTTTCGACGCTGCCAACGTCGCTGCCGTCGCTCATCTTGGCGTTCGAACGACCGACTGCCAAGCCGCGGAGCGGAAAGAGCCGCGCTCAGAGCGGGCTGTGCTCGCGGGACTTGCCGATCCAGCGTTGCAACGCAGCGTCCAATGCCTCGGGCGCGACCGGCTTCGTCACGAAGTCGTCCATGCCGGCCTCGAGGCAGCGCTCGCGGTCTC
>JAYUOR010000064.1:0-2163 GCA_043760765.1 Planctomycetota bacterium
CTGGTCAAGCCCGTGCGTCGCAACAGTTTGGAAAGTTGCGTGGCGACGATTCTTGGGACAGAGAGCCTGCTTCGCGCGCTCGAGAAGACCGGGATCATCACCAACACGCTGCTCGAGCACGGCAGTGAACTGCGCACGGCGCGAATCCTGCTCGTCGAGGACAACCTCGTGAATCAGAAGGTCGCGATCGGCCTGTTGCGCAAGCTCGGGTACTCCTGCGACGTGGCCGGCAACGGACTCGAGGCCCTGCGTGCCCTGGAGGGGCGTTCCTACGACCTGGTCTTGATGGATTGTCAGATGCCAGAGTGCGACGGCTACGAAGCGACCGCGCGCATTCGTCAACTTGGGAACCGCATCCCGATCGTGGCCATGACGGCGAATGCGATGTCGGGCGATCGCGAGCGCTGCCTCGACGCGGGCATGGACGATTTCATCACCAAACCGGTGTCACCGGCGGCGTTGAAGCTGGCGCTCGACAAGTGGCTCGCAAGCAAGAACGCGAGCGAATTGCGCGGCTAGGCGCGGCTCAGCCCTTGCGCCGCGCCGTGTCGCCGGTTTCCTGACCGGTCTCCGCGAAGGCCTTCCAGCGCTCGTCGAGTTTCTTGAACACGTCGCCCGCGGAGACCTCGTAGATCAAGTTTGCTTTCTCGCGCCACTTCGCGATGAACGTGCCCTTGTCGTTGGAAAACTGGCACGCCGCGCGCAGGAACTTCTGGCCGTTCTTGCCTTCCTTCTTCGCCAGGAAGTCGAACATGCTCCAGGACTTCGCCACGTCCGCTTCTTCCAGTGAGAAGAGGTCTTTCATGGCGAGCTTGTCGATCGACGGCCCGCTCTCGAGTGCGAGCGCGTTGTAGATGTCGCGCAAGCCCAGCTGTTCCTTTTTTTCGCCTTCCTTCTTCTGCTCGTGGGCGTACTGCGTTTCCTTGAAGGTCTTGCAGGTGACCGTGTTGCGCCCAAGGAATTCGAGACTGAGGTAGTAGCCGACGCCTTCGAGCAGCCAGTCCTGCTTGACCGGTTTCGTCAGCGACATGTTGTAGTGCAGCATGCCCAGGTCGTGCCCCAGCCCGTGGGCGAGCATGCCCTCGAGGTCGGCCTGCTCGCTGAATTTCCAATAGTGGACGCTTTCGGGAGGCAGCGCGCGCACCAGCGCCGCACCGCTCATCTTCAGGGACTCGGCCTTGTGATCGCCCCACTTGTGCCGGTAATACTCGGTCGCGTAGCGGTCGTACTCGTTCTCGTCCTCGGGGCCGAACCAGAACTCCGCGAAGATCCGATCGGGAATCTTGTCCTCGAAGTCGACGTCGAGATATGGATCGACGCAGTCGCCGCGGAAACCGTCTATGCCCTCTTCCGCGAATTCGAGCAGCGCCTTGACGCGCTCGTCGCCGACCTCGCTGCGATAGACGATCCGCACGTGCAGACTTTCCTGGACCTTGAAGGTCACTTTTCCGGCGCTGATGTCCGTTGCCGCGGCGACGAGGTCGGTCGGAGTGTTGGCGAGGTGGATCGCGGCTTTGGCCTTCGTCAGACGTTCGAGCAGCGCATCCGCAGTGACATTCTTCTTCTGTCGCTCGATCTCCTTCTCGATCTTCTTGGCTGCGGCCGGGAAGCACGTGCTCGAGAGCCAGCTCTTCAGACGTTCGTAATTCGAGATCAGGCGCTGGTGCGCCATGAACCACTCGCGGCTCGCCTTGACGGCGGCGTCGCGTTCGCCGGCGATCTCCTGGAGCTTTGCCAGACGATCCCGATACTCCTCAGCCATGCCCGCGAGGCTCTGGTCCGCGATCAGGACGCGGATGTTCTTGATGTGCTCACCCGAAATCTCGCACACGCCCTTGGGGTTCGAAGGCACGCGCTCCCCGCCCTTGTACTTGTAGGGCACGAAACTCGGATCGGCCGGATCGGAGACCCACAGCTCGTTCTTGCCCGCGCCCGAATACTTGATCGACGTGCCCTCGATGTAGATCGAGAACTTTCCTTCGCCGACGACCACCGACTCACCGCCGATCGTGACCAGGTGGTCCTTGTACTTGCGCGCGACCTTGTCGTCCTTGAAGGACACCGCGAAGATCTGCGCCTGGGAGACGGCGGCGAGCAGGATGAGGACGAGCGCGGTGAGGATGGAGCGCATGCGAATTCCAAAGGTGCGGCGGAGTGTGAGCA
>JAYUOR010000065.1:0-5381 GCA_043760765.1 Planctomycetota bacterium
TGAGTCCATTGCCGAGGGCGGTCAGCTCGCTGACGTCGAGCACGGCTATTACATGGGCGGAGGCAGCGGAGTCGCTGAGGCATTCAAGCTCTCAGGGAAAGTTCTCGGCGTAGACGAACTCGGCGGCCAACTGGAGAAGGCTTGGCGGCTGCGTGCGGATGACGGTGAGAGTTACGAATCGCACTTGTCCGTTTCCGGAATCAATCGTGCTTTCGGGATTGGCTGCAACGCCGAGGTCGCGTCGGCGGAACTGCCGGAGAATGCCGCCGCGGCAGGCGATCCGCGTGCGCTGGCTCTGTTCCGCGCTCGTGCACAGCGGCTTGCGGAACTGGCCTTTGCCCGATTGATTTCGATCCATGACGCGCGTGGTCTGATTCTGGAACGCGTCGTGGTCGGCCAGCGTTTGGGCCAGTTTTTTCTCGATGCACGGCTCGAGTCGTGTTTTGCATTGCACGCGCGTGCGGAGTTGGTGGCGCTGCTGCAAAGCCGTGCACCCGTGAAGTTGCGCGAGGCATGGCTCGCAGATGGCGCGCTGCGCTGTGGACGTCTGCTGGGTTCCGCGCTGCGGGCCGCGCCTGCCCTGGGCGCATTGGCGCTCGCGCTCGAAGACGTCTGATCTGCGCTGTGAACGGCGCGGCTCAAAGCCGAAGTTCGTGATCCATGATCTCGTCGAGACTCTCGCGACGGCGGATCAAGCGCGCGACTCCGTTGTCGACGAGCACTTCGGCCGGTAGCGGTTGCGAGTTGTAGCGGCTGGCCATGCTCATCCCGTAGGCACCGACGTCGCAAATGGCCAGCAAATCACCGCGGCCAAGTTCAGGCAACCTGCGCGGATCGAGGGCAGCGTCTTTCGTGCGCGTGAACACGTCGCCACTTTCGCACAGTGGACCGGCGACGACCGTCGGCCGAGGTTCGCCGGTCCTGAAAGTCAGTGCCTCGATGCGGTGGTACGCGCCGTACATCGCCGGACGCAGCAAACTGTTGAAGCCCGCGTCCACCAGCGTGTAGTCAAGCGTCCCGTTCTGCTTCTTGCCGCGAACTTCCGTCAGCAGCACACCGCTTTCGGCCAACAGATACCGGCCGGGCTCGACTTCGAGCGTCAAGCGCCGAGCGACGCTGTCGCTCGCGCGATCGCGCGCGCGCTGCCAAGCTGTCGTGTAGCTTGCGATATCGAACGCGGGCTCGCCCTCGCGATAGGGGACCGGGAGGCCACCGCCCGCGGACAGACTGCGCAAGCTGTCGCGCAAACGCGGCGCGGCAGATTCGAAGACGCCCGCGGCCAGCGTCAAGTTCTCGAGGTTGCTGCCCGAACCGATGTGTACGTGCAATCCGCTGACGCAAAGTCCCAGGCTTCTCGCCGTCTCGATGGCCAGATCGAGCTGCTCGTGCCAGATCCCATGCTTCGAGGCTTCGCCGCCGGTCGACACGCGCGCATCGTGACCGTGGCCGAAGCCTGGATTCACGCGCAGCACGACTTCGGCTCCGGCGCGCGCAGCGGCGAGTGCCGGCAGCATGTCCAGGGATCCGCAGTTGACGCGCAGTCGCCTGCTCGCGATCCACTCCAAGGCGCTGGCATCGAAAAGGTCGGCCGTAAAGGCGATCTCGTCGGGTTCGTAACCCGCGCGCAGCGCGCGCACGATTTCGCCGGAAGACACCGCGTCGATCGCGACACCCAAACCGCGCAGCAGCGTCAGGATCGAAAGGTTGGGGTTGGCTTTTTGCGCGTAGCGAACCAGGTCGAAGCCGGCGAGTTGCCGCACACGCGCGCGCATCGTCGCGGCGTCGTAGACGTACAACGGCGTACCGAATTCGCGCGCCAGCGCAATCAATTGCGGCGCGCCGAGCACAAGCGCGCGCTTCACGCGGACTCCAGCGCACGTCGCAGGACTTCGACCAGCAGCTCGAGATCGCCGCGGGTGTGCGCGGCGTTCCAGACAATGCGAAAGAAGCCGTTTCGGCCGCCGCCCGCGTAGTGGATCAGCGGCAGGAAGATTGCTTCGTTCAACGCCGCTTCGTGGACGCGGCGCATGCGCTCGGGCGGATCGAGTTCGAACGCGACGACCGGGAAGTCGAGTGGCTTGAGCGGCACGCCGATCGCGCCCAAACGATTCCGAAATTCGCGCACGCTGCCTTGATAGGTTGCGAGTCGATCCATATCCGAGACCAGAATCGAGAGCGCGCCGCGCGCCGCGGCAGTCAACGGCGGCGCGAGCGGTGTGGTGCCGGAATACAGCGACGAGCGCTCGCGAACGGCCGCGATGCGCGCGCGCGTGCCTGCGACGAAGCCGCCGTACGTTCCCAGGGCCTTCGAGAGCGTGCCCGTGACGATCACGCGCGGATCGTGGATGGCGCAAGCCTCGAGCGAGCCGCGTCCGCGTGCTCCACGCACGCCGAATCCGTGACAGTCGTCGACGATCAGGCATCCGTGACCCGGAGCAAGCCAAGCAAGCAGGTCATTCAATGCGGCCGCGCGGCCGGAAGACGGAAACACGCCGTCGGTCCAGATCGCAACTTCGCCATCCGCCGAGCGGACCTGATCGATGGGACCGACGGCGCCGGCGAAGCGTTCGACCCGTGGACTTCCCAGGCGCGCGGCCATCAGGACAGTCGGGTGGGACTCGCTATCGACGAGTGCCAGGGGGAATTCTCCCTCAAGCGCCTCGCCGAGGGCCAGATTGGCTGTGGCTCCTTCAGGTAGCAACAAGGCGTCCTCTAGCTCGAGCGCCTGCGCAAGTTCGCGTTCCAACGCTTCATGCTCGACGACGTTTCCGGTGGTCTCGCGTGAAGCACCGCTGGAAATGCCGTGCCTTGCAGCAGCGGCGTTCAGGGCGCCGAGCACGCGCGGGTCGTGAGACAAGGCCAGATAACTGCAGCCGCCAAAGAAAAGCAACTCGCGGCCGGCGATTGAAATGGTGCGTCCCGTGGAGGACGCGATCGCGACTCGCTGTGCACTCCTTGCACGCGCGCCGGCCTGCGGTCCGGATGCGGCCTGACTTTCCGAGGGCTGGGGCTGCATGCAAGGCGCCGTCGAGGCGTAGGCGGCAGTCTACCCGTGGGCTCGGCCAGGGCGAGCGTTCGACGCTCGGCTCGAGCGCCTTTCCTGGCTCGAACATGACCGTGCACGGCGGTTCAATCCGACAGGATGCGGCGCTGGAATCAGCCTGTCCAGCATGCGAGAATCCAGGCTGACCGATGTCGCTCGAGCTCGCAGGTATTACGCGCCGTTTTGGCGCGACCACTGTCCTCGACGGCGTTTGCTTGAGCGTCGAGCGTGGGGATTGTCACGCCTTCCTGGGACACAACGGTGCCGGCAAGACCACGACTATGCGAATCGCGCTCGGGCTCGACCCGAATTTCGAGGGCACGGTCACCGTCGACGGCTTCGACGCCACTCGTTTTCCACGCGAGGCGCGCTCAAGGCTCGCGGGGCTGATCGAGACTCCGGGTTTCCACGGTTCGCTTGACGGCGAAACCAATCTGGCCTGGCTCGCTCGCCTTGGGGGCATGGGCGCGCGCGAGGCACGTGTCGAGGCGCGCAGATTGCTGGGGGTGGTGGGGCTGGAGCAGGTGGCGCGCAAGCCCGTGCGAGCTTTTTCGCAGGGTATGCGCCAGCGCCTGGGCATCGCGCAGACCTTGATAGGAAAACCATCCGTGGTACTGCTCGACGAGCCGACCAACGGACTCGACCCCGAGGGCATCGCTGAGGTGCGTGCGCTGCTCTTGAGGCTGACACGCGAAGAGGGGTTGACCGTCGTCGTCTCCAGTCACCAACTCGCGCAGCTCTCCGGCCTGTGCAACAAGATCTCGGTGCTGCAGCGCGGCAAGTTGCTGGTCAGCGGCCGCGCCAGCGACTTGCTGGCCGACGCTTCGACGCGCTACCTGCTCGTCAGCCGCGATCCTGCCGCACTCGAGCGCGCCGGTGCGCATTTGAACCTGTCGTTTCGCGCCGACCCGCGCAGCGCGCTGGAAGCCGAGCACGGCCAGGGGGCGCTGGTCTTCGAACTGAATGCTCGCGATCCCGCGCAGGTGCTGCGCGAACTCGTCAGCGCGGGCGTGGAGCTGACGCGCTTCATGCCCTATCCGGTGACGCTCGAAGAACTCTACTTGCGTCACGCGGCCGCGGGCCAGACTGGCGCGGGGAAGGCAGAGCCCGCTTTGCGCGTACAGCCAAACGTCGCCACGAGTACGGCACCCGCGGAAATCCGTGCGCCGGCCGCACCGATCGCACGTGTGGTGCGCTACGAGTTGGCGCGCGCCTGGTCGAGAGGGTCCCTGCTCCTGGCGCTCGCACTTCCGGCGCTGCTGGCGGTGGTCGACCTGTGGCGCAATCATTCGCGCGCCGCTGAAGCCGCGCGGCTCGTGGCGCGCGGCGAACTCGCCACAACCACCGACGTGACGGCTTTTCAGGCGCTGGCTCAGTCCTTGCAGGCTGGATTGCCACTGTGTGCCGCCGTGATCGTCGGCATCAGCAGCCAAACGCTGGCCAGCGAATACGCCCATGGGACGTTGCGCAATTTGTTGCTGCGCCCGGTGCTGCGCTGGCAAGCCGTGATCGGAAAAGCGCTGGCGCTGTGCCTGTTCACGCTCTTGACCTACATCGTGCTCGTGAGCGTGGCCGTGATTTGCGCCTTGTGCTGGTTCGAATTCCGCGGAGTCACGGAACTTCTGCCGGACGGCCAGCGCTTCGAACTGGTTCCCGCCGGCGACTTGTGGCGCGATCTTGGGCGCGCGCTGTTCGCGCCGATCGCTCCGCTGCTCGCTTGGACCGGCGTGGGCGTGTGCGCTTCGGCGCTGGCTCGCAGCGGCGCGCTGGCACTTGCCCTTGGACTGGGGGCCTTCGTGTTCAGCGACTTGGCGCGCGCCATCGCACGCGGTAGCGGCAGTGAGCAGTGGCTGCTCTCGGCGCACTTGCCTTCGCCGCTCGGGGACACTTCGTTTCTGGCCTATTATTCCGACCTCGCCCAGGGCATCTCCAGTTCCGTCTTCCAGGGAGCCGCGACACAATGGAGTACGCCGCTGGCCTGGTTCGTCGTCGCGCTCGCGATCTCCGTTCTCGCCCTTCGGCGCAAGAGTCTGCCATGATCCGTTCACGCCTGATTCACTGCGCGCGAGCTGCCCTTCTCCTTTGTCTGTTCGGCTGCGTCGCGCCGCTTCCGAAGGAGTCGCCGACGCTTGCAGCCATGCAGGAGCCGCCCGCGCTGCTGGTCGAGCCCAACGACGAACTCGAACGTGCCGCGCTCGACCCAGGCGCTTTCTCCGGAATCGAAGTGGCGGATGCGCGTGCGAGTCTGGACGCACTGCTCGAGTCACCCGAGGGAGTCGCTGTGGCGCGCGTCGTGGAGAATTCGCCTGCGGCGCAGGCGGGCATCGTTCCAGGCGAC
>JAYUOR010000066.1:0-5373 GCA_043760765.1 Planctomycetota bacterium
CATCGGGCGTGATCGCGAAACCGACCTGGCCGTAGCTGACCAGCACGGCCAGCGCGAGCATCGGAAGGACCAGGAGCAAAACGTTCTGCGCCGCCGGCAGTCCGACGGCGGATAGTTGCGCAACCGCTTCCTTGGGCGTGAGATCGACGTGGGCGAAGCTCGCCAGGCCCTCGGTCGCGCGCACGATGCCGCCGGCCAATGTGCCCGCGAGCGGCCCGCCGGCGAAACTCAGCATGCACAACCAACCCGCGAGCAACGTGGCCACGACCAGTTCCGTCGACAACGCCACTTGGCCCTTTTCGCGGGCTTCCTGGCGCCGCCTTGGGCTGGCTTCGAGGACCTTGTCTTCGTCGTCTGAGTTGTCGGCCATGGTTCAGCTCGGTTGAAGCGAAGCGAGCACGCTGTCGAGACCGATTTGAATGCTTCCGTACAAGCGTTCCATCGCCGGAGCGATCATCGGCGCGAAGGCGAACATCGCGAGCAGCGCACCGAGGATTCGCAGCGTGAAGCCAAGGTCCATCAAGTTGATCTGCGGCACGGCGCGTCCGATCAGCGCGATCATCAGCGAGACCATGAACATCAGGACCATCACGGGCGCGGCGAACACGACGCCCGCGCTGAACATCTGCACGAACAACGCTTCGATCGCGCCCGAGAGTTGTCCGGTGCCGCCGATCTGACCGACCGGTGCTTTTTCGAACGAGGTGAACAACGCGCGCACCAGCCAGTGGTGTCCGTCGATCGCGAGGAAGCCGATCAGGAACAGGCCGTCGTACAATTGCGCGATGATCGGCATGTTCACGCCGGTCTGCGGGTCGACCTGGTTGGCCATCGAGAAGCCCATTTCCTGGCCGATCATCTCGCCACCGACGCGCACCGCGAGCGCGGCGAGCTGCAGCACGAAACCCAGCGCCAGTCCGATCAGGATCTCGCGTCCCGCGAAGGCGCCGAACTCGAAGGGCGTTGGCGCGCCGGAGAGTGGCGCGCCGGATCCCATGTAGAAAAGCAGAGCCAGGCTGACGATCAACGCCACGCGGTGCATCGAGAAGCTCGTGCCGCTGCCGAGGATCGGAGCACTTAGCACCATGGCGCTCGTGCGAACGAGGTACAGGCCAAAAGCCCCGATGGTTCCTGGCGGCAGGACCGCGGGCAGATCTTGAATGGCGTGGATCACGACAGGCCGAAGCTCACCAGCATTCCCAGGATGCGTTCCGTGTAGTCGCGCAGCACGCCCAGGCATGGCGCGAGCAAGAGCAGCGTGACCGCCATGACCGCGATCATCTTGGCCACCTGCGATAGCGACTGCTCCTGGACCGAGGTCAATGCCTGGAACAGACTGATCGCGATACCGACCACCAGGCCGGTCAAGAGCACCGGCGCGGTGACGACGATCGTGGTCCATAGGAGATCGCGCGCGAGCTCCGTGATCTGCAGGTCGAGTGCTTGCATGTCAGCTCGTCACGAAAGAGGTCACCAAGGAGTGACAAACCAGGTGCCAGCCGTCGACCATCACGAACAGCAGGATCTTGATCGGCGTCGAGACCATGACGGGTGGCAACATGAACATGCCCATAGAAAGCAGCACGCTGGAGACGACCAGGTCGATCACCAGGAAGGGCAGGAACAAGAGGAAGCCCATCTGGAACGAAGTCTTGATTTCCGAGAGCACGAACGCCGGCACGACAACGCGCAGCGGCAGCTCGCCACTGTCCGCGCCTTCGCTCTGTTCGTTGTGGGCGAGTTCCTTGAACATGTCGAGTTCGCTCTGGCGCGTGTTGGCGACCAGGAAATGCGAGAGTTGGACCCAGGCGGCGTCACCGGCCTGCTCGAGCGACAGCGTGCCGGCCTTGTAGGGTTTCCAAGCCTGCTCCTGGATGCGCGTGGCGACCGGCGCCATCACGAATGTCGTCAGGAACAACGAAAGGCCGATGATCACCGGATTGGGCGGCAGTTCATTCGTCGACAGCGCGCGACGCACGAACGACAGCACGATCACGATGCGGGTAAAACTCGTGATCGTGATCAGGATCGCCGGCAAGAGCGAGAGCACCGTCAGCAGGATGGCGATCTCGACCGCGCTCGACATGCGCTCCTCGCCGAGCATCTTGGCGAGGCCTTCGGCCCCGTCCTTCAGCACGGCGGAGTCAGGGCTCGCCGTCGCCTGTCCGATGGCCGCGCTGATGGCTGCGGCCGGTTCGGGCGATTGCGCGGCGCCGGCGACGGCCGCGCTGAGCGCCACGAGCGCGAGCGTGAAAATCCAGCGGCGCGCGCTCATCCGAGCACGCCTTCGGGACTGAGTGTGGATTCTGGCGCGCGCTGCGGCGTAGGCGTCGCGCCGCGCGGCGGCCTGGGCCGTGCATTGCGCAACAGGCGCTGGAACGCGTTCTGGTCGGCGGGCGACGGCAGCGGCTCGACGCTCGAGGCCACCAGTTCCGGCGTCGACTGCATGTCGAGCTCGGTGATCAGGCACACTTCCTTGTCGCCCAGACCAACGACGAACGTGCGCTCGTAACAGCGCACGACCGCGAGCTTCTGCTTGCCGCCGAGCGGCAACATGTCGACGATCTGCAGCGAACGGCGCGCGGCGCGGGCCGAGAGTGAGCGCGCGAACAAGCGCTTGAAACCAAAGCCGCCGAGTACGACCAGCGCAATCAGTCCGACACAGACGACGAGGTACTGCGTCATGTCCAGACCTGGAGCGGATTTCAGGGCGGGAGCGTCGAGTGAGAGAAGTGTGATCATGGCTTCGGGGGTCGACTGAGGACCCTCGGACCTACTGCATGGCAAGCGCCATGCCAGCCGCGCGCGACAGGCGCGACCTTTCGGTCGCATTCATAAGGAGGAGAAATTCCGGCGCGAGGTCCGAGCACCCCGGACCGCCGCGGGCCCGAGTGTTGGTTTTCTCGACAGTGCTGCGGCGCGCATCGCAACACTCAGGGATTCTTCCGTGCGCGCCGAAAACACGGGGGCCGACGAGGCGCCGTCATTTCGAATGCAAGCAGAACCTGATCCTCCGCCCGCGTTGCCCGCAATGGGCCCCCGCGATCTTGCCCACAGACTCAACAATCTCCTGACTGTGGTCTTGGCTCACGCCGAATCGTCGCTCGCGAACGACGATCCCGCGGAGCTGCGACGCGCGCTCGCGATCATCGCTCAGACCTCGAAGGAAATGGCCGCCGTGGTGCACGACTTTGCGAAGTCGTCCTCCGGAGCGAGCCACGCAAGGCGCAAATGAGCAGTCCGTCCTGGAACCTCAGTCAACCGCTCCGATGACGCCGCACTCAGGAAACGCTCCCGAACTCTCGGTCGTGGTTCCGAGCTTCGGTCGCAGTGAGAAACTCGAGAACCTGCTGAAGCGTTGCAGTCAGCAGACGCTTGCGCCGCGACGCTTCGAAGTCATCGTCGTCGATGACGGCACTCCGCAGGCGATCGCGATCGATCCGGCCGCCTACCGTTTTTCGCTGACGGTGCTGCGTCAGGACAATGCCGGGCCGGGAGCCGCGCGCAACCACGGGTTGCAGCACTGCCGCGCCGCGCTGGTCCTTTTTCTCAATGACGACTCGCTGCCGGCCTTCGATCTCCTCGAAAAGCACCTGGCAGTCCACGCGACGCGCACGGACAAGGTCGCGGTGCTTGGCACGTTCGACTTCACGGCCGAGGCCATGCGTCACCCCTTCGTGCAGGTGCTCAACGATTCGGACCTGCTGTTCGACTACTTCCGCATGCGCGACGGCGCGCTGCATCCCTGGCAGTACTTCTGGACCTGCAACATCAGCCTGCCGCTTGCGGCGCTGCGCGAGGCCGGTGGCTTCGATGCCAAGACGTTTCCAGAACCGATCTGCGAGGACGTTGATTTGGGCTTGCGCCTGGCCAAGCTGGGATACTCGGTCCTGTTCCGCAAGGACCTGGCTTGCGAGCACGACCACATCTTCAGCGCTGATTCGTATTTCAAGCGCGCGGTGCGTCTGGGTGTCAACCTTGCGCGGCTCTCGAGCAAGCATGGCCGCGATCCACTCTTCGTCGGCCCCAGGGCGCTCGCGAGCGGCGAGAAGCGCGAGTCCGCGGCGAACACGATCGCCCAGGCGTTGACCGTGGCCGAAGCCTACTATGCGGCGGCCGCTGACTTTTTGGAGAAGATGCGGCGCATGGAAGCGAGCGACACGCCGGTGCAGCTCGGGCCGGAAAAGCTCGCCCAACTGCGCTCGATGACGCAGCGGCTTTCGCTCGTGCCGTTCTACCGCGGCCAGCTCATGGAACTTGTCGGGTTCGATCCGGAGCCCGTGGTGCGCGACGGGCCGGCGCACGGCAAGCTGACATCCGTCGTCGTGATTTCCTTCGACGCCATCGACCAGACGCGTGCCTGCCTCGAACGCCTGCGCGCCACGCGCGATCCGCAGCATCCCACCGAAATCCTTTTCGTCGACAATGGATCGACGGACGGCAGCGCGGAATTCCTCGCGGCGCAACCTGACGTCTCGCTGATCCGCAACACGACCAACCTCGGCGCGCCCCGCGCTCGCAATCAGGCCATCCCCCACGCGCAGGGCGAGTACGTGGTGTTTCTCGACAACGACGCGATGGTGACCCCGGATTGGCTCGCGCGCCTGCTCTTCCACGCTGAAGTCGATCCGCGCTCGGGCTGCATCGCGCCCACGGCGGACCGCGCGGCCCACGGCCAGCAGATCGCCATGAATTGCGCGAGTGATCCTGAATCGATCGCCGAATTCGCGCGCGGCGTCAGCCGCAATCTCAACCGGCAGCATTTTCACGCGCCGGTGCTCGCTTCGTTTTGCCTGCTCGTCCCGCGCCGCGTGCTCGACACGATCGGCGGATTCGACGAACGCTTCACGCCCAGGGGCTTCGAGGACGATGACTTCACGCTGCGCTCGACGCTGGCAGGTTTCAAGAACCGCTGCGCCCGCGACGTGTTCGTGCGCCATGAAGCGTACAGCGACCGACACAAGCTGGAACGTCACGCGGAACACCTGCAGGCCAACGCGGCGCACTTTGCCGCCAAGTGGGGCCTGCCCGCGGGCGACGCCGGCAAGAGCGATTCCAGGCTCGCGCCGCTGCTCGCTCGTCATTGGAGCCGCGACAAGTTGCGCATACCGATCGTGAATGCGACCGGCCAGGCGGCCGCGCTGCCCAAGCCCGTGCGCCACGACTCATCGAGACAGACCTCTTGAACATGCTGACCGCATGCCTGATCGTTCGCGACGAAGAGCGATTCTTGGCCGACTGCCTCACTTCACTTGCCGGCGTCGCCGACCGCGTCGTGGTCATCGACACCGGCAGCAGCGACCGGACGATCGAAATCGCTCGCCGGCACGGCGCGGATGTGTTCCCGTTCGAGTGGTGCGACGACTTCGCGGC
>JAYUOR010000067.1:0-2156 GCA_043760765.1 Planctomycetota bacterium
CGCTCGGACCCGGTTGGGTCACCACGGCGACGATCGATCTTCCGCCCTTGCCACGCAAGGAACTCGCGCTGGTGCTCGCGCGCCGTGCAGCCAAGCTCGCCAATGTCGATGCGGCCGACGTGCATTTTTCAGCGCGCGCGCTGGGCCCCGTCGGCAATCTCGAACAAGAGAGCAAGGAGATCCGCTACCTCTTGGCCGCTACTTCGCGCGCGCGCATCGAACCGTTGCGCAAGGAACTGGCCCGGCGCGGTCGAGAGGTCGAGTGCGTGCTGCCCGCGCGTCTCGCGCGTCTTTCCTATGCCTGCGATCGGCTCGCGGCTGAGCCGGAATTCGTGCAACACCGTTCTGCGATCGTGATCGACATCGGTTCGCGCTGCGTGGTGACGAGTCTGATCTCCGGCGATCTCCTGCTGACCCAATCCGTACTCGACGGCGACCTTTCGAGTGTCCCGACCCTGCCGCTGGCCATGTTGCAGGAGCTCAAGAACCTCGATGCGTTCCACCGCAAGGTCCGGCGCGGCGAAGGCGTCAGCTGCATCTTCGTGCTCGGCTTGCCCGAGTTGCGCGCGCAGCTTTTCGAAACCGCGATGAAGACTTCATTGGGAAGTTCGAAGGCGGTCTTCGAACCCGCCAAAGACGAGTTGGAGGACGACGGCAGCCACAAGGATCTCGCGCTGCGCTCCGCGGTTCACGAAGGGCCCTTCTCACTGGATCTGTGGGCGCCGATTCCACTCGGTCAGAGGCAGCAAGCCGTGCTTGCCGCGGGACTCACGCTCGCGGTGCTTGGACTCACGGCCGTCGCCATGCGCCGGTTCGAACAGGGACAGCTGCGCGCACAGGCGAGGCAGACCCGCGCACTGGTCCAGGCCGCCGATTTGGTCAGGCTCGACGCCAGCGACAAGGCTTTCGAGGGCAGCGTCGCCGCGCTGGAAGATCAAGTGACTCGGCTATCGGCGGTGAGCGAGATCGGTTTCGACCCTGGCGTCACGTTGGCACGCATCGGGGAGTGTTTCCCGCAGGGGCTGCGGCCCGACTCGATCTCGGTCGCCTCGACGGAATTGCTCGGCGAACTGCGCATCAGTGGCCGAGTCGCGCCCGATCCCGTGCGCGCCTTCCGATCGCTCGAACAATTGCGGCTGAGTCTGGAGGCTCTGCCCGAGATCAAGGGCGTCGAAGTCGAGCCCGACGGCACGTTGGAACGCAACCAGGACGGCGTGCGGGCGGGGCTGGGTTTCGATCTGCATGCGCGACTGGTCAAGGAGGCGCCATGAAGGGCGATGTGCACAATCTTCGCCGCCGCTTCGATGCGCGCGGTGCCTGGATCGTGGTGCCTGCCGCGGCGGCGATCCTCGTCGCGGTCGGCGTCACCGCGCCCGCGGCCGTCGAGTTCGCCAGTCTTCACGCCAGCGCCGAGCGCGCGGAGTCCGACGCGCAGGAATGCGTGCGACTGAACGAAAGTGTGAGCGCCTTCAAGGGTGCGGGAGGCTCGCAGCGTACGCGCGCGGCGCTCGCCGCGGCGACTCGAGTCCTGCCGAACAATTGCTCCACGGTCGAGATCCACTCGGCCGTGCGCCTCGCGGCCGCGCAAAGCGGCTGGAGGCTCACGCTGCTCAATGTAAGCGAGCCCTGTTCCTTGGATCTGTCGCTCAGCGGCGATCAGCTCGCGCGGCGCAACGTCGAAGTCTCCGGAATCGCCTCGTTCTCCGGGCTTTCGCGGTTGGTTCGCGCGCTCGCCACCCATGGTTATCCGGCGCGCGTACTGACGCTGTCGCTGACGCGCGACAACTCGACTGTCGCCGGCTTCGAGACCCACGCGACGCTGGCGCTGTTCCACAACATTCCACCGCAGCCCCAGGACAGCGCGCCCGCCGCCGGGGCGAGCGAAGGCCAAGGCAATTGAACATGAAACTCGGCAAGAAAGTCTATGTGTACGGCGTCATCCTCGCCTCTTCGCTGACACTGCTGGGCTCCCAGGCCCTGGTCAAGAAGACGGATCGTCGCCCGCTGAATCGCGGACCGAGCGCAGCTCCAGGCGAGGTCAGCAATGGCGCGCCTGTGAATGCACAGAGCGCCGCGACTGACAGCGTTTCGGCTCCCGACGAATCCGCGGCGCCCGGCGATGCCCGTGTGGAACGTCTCGAGCATTCGCTGAGCAC
>JAYUOR010000068.1:0-5366 GCA_043760765.1 Planctomycetota bacterium
TCGACGACCTGATTGCGGCTTTCCGCGTGCGGCTCGAGAAACTTCCGTGGATGAGCGAAGAAACGCGCGTCAAGGCGCTCGCCAAACTGGCTGCGATCAAGACCAAGATCGGCTACCCCGACAAATGGCGCGACTGGTCGGGCCTTGAGATCAAACGCGATTCCTACGCCGCCAACCAAATGCGCGCCAGCGTGTTCAACATCCAATACAACCTTGCCAAGGTCGGCAAGCCGGTGGACAAGAGCGAGTTCGGCATGCCGGCTTATCTCGTCAACGCGAGCTACAGCCCGACCAACAACGACATCACGTTCCCCGCCGGGATCCTGCAGCCGCCTTTCTTCAGCGAAAGCTATGACGACGCGCTCAATTACGGCGCGATGGGCGCGGTGATCGGACATGAATTGACGCACGGTTTCGACGACGGCGGCAGCCAGTACGACGCCAAGGGAAACCTGGCCAACTGGTGGACGCCCAAGGATCGCGAGGAGTTCGAGCGGCGCATCAAGGTCGTCGAGAACCAGTTTTCGAACTACGTCGCGATCGGCGATTTAAAGGTCAACGGCAAGCTGACACTTGGCGAAAATCTAGCGGACCTTGGTGGACTTTGCATCGCCTACGACGCGCTGCAACACGCCCAGGCGAATCAGCGTGCGGAAAAAATCGACGGCTTCACGCCCGAGCAGCGTTTCTTCATCGCTTGGGCGCGCGCCTGGCGCACCAACTACACGCCCGCTCGCCTGAAACTGCAGGTCAACACCAACCCGCACTCGCCTGGCAATTTCCGTGCGCTCGGGCCGCTGTCGAACCTCGACACCTTCCAAGCGGCGTTCGGATTCAAGCACGACGCCAAAGTCCTGCGACCGAAGGCACAGCGCGCGGAGGTCTGGTAGTCAGCGCAGCGCAGCGAACCAGCGCTCAATTTTTTTCCGATCAGCGCCCGCCCGTCGCAGGCGTGCGACGCAATATCACGCCCGACGCTGCCATGGGTATCTCCTTTCCGGCGCTGCCTGCGTCCACGGCGGTCGTGACACCTCCTTCGATCAACGGCTCTCCGCCTGGACCTGCGGCGAGGTTGAAGGGCAGATAGAGCAGCTTGCTTGGGTTCTTCTCCTGCGCCACGACTGAGCCCTCGAGCTCGCCGCGAACGATGTAGTCGGTGTTGAAGTCGAGCCAGCGAAGCAGCGCGCCGCGATTGAGCGAGAGGTATCCGTTGCGCAACGTCGCCTCGCCGATCTGGCCCTGCACGCGGCCGTCCTCGGCGATCGAAAGCGACACCGCGAGGCGTTCCTGCGGACAGGAAACCACCGCAATTTTCCCGTCGCCGGTCCACTGCCCGCGCAGTGCCGCGGGTACAGGGTCCAGACGCGTCGAGCCTGCACACGCCACGAGGCTTGCGGCCAACAACAGCGTGAGCGCGGAGTTCTGCCAAGTTCCGCGGCGCTTCATCGTGCACCGATCTTCTGTTCGGAGCTTCATCGCAGTGCTCCTGTCTGAGTGTTTGTACAGAGCATAGATCTCCGAGAACCAGCGCAGGCCGCCATCTTTCCATGTGGATCGATCAGCGCTGCTTTTCGAACTCGCTCAGCCGCCACCGGACTTTGGCGTAGCACGCCATCGATGCGCGGTGGGCAAAGCTGTGCCCCGCGGCCGGACAGGCGATAGCGGCCCTCAGCGAGCAGAGCCGGACGTCCGATTCGATTCCGCAACTTGCTGGATCGCCTTCATCCTGCGCTCGAGGAAACTGCGCATGTACTCGGTCAGGAAAACACGATTGGCGATCCAGCCCAGCGGTCCGAGTGGAGAGTCAAAGTCGAAACGCTCGCGAACTCTCGTGACCGTCGGAGTAGCGGCGAAGACGTGATCGTGATCGAAACGCCGGAACGCGCCGGAGACCATCGAGTCTCGAAAACTGTGTGGGCGATCGAAGGCCGTGATGCGGCTGGTCAGGCGTTGGCGAATGCCGAGGTGGACCGCTTCCCAAGTGACTTCGTCGCCAAGTTCGAGCAACCCGCAAGTGATGCCGCCCACGGCGCGTTCCCGGGTCGCCGAAGTCGAAGCAACATGCTGCTCGACACTTCGGAACAGATCGAAAACGACCTCGATCGGAGCGGCGATCTCGAGTTCTAGTTCCAGAATGGGCATCTGACCCCGCCAAGCTACTGCACGCCGGCTCGCGAATGAACCCGAGGCTGTTCAGTAGATGCGGCCTCTCGCGCCCGGGGCTGGGAGATTGCGTCGGCGCCCCAGCTGAAGTACGACTCACCGCCCTTTTCCCCACGATGTTCGCCACGATCGCCGCCATCAACTTCGCCATCCACGTGCTCCAGGCCGGAGGAGGCGGCAGCTTCGGTGGTGGTGGCGGCCACAGTGGCGGCGGTGGCGGAGGCGACAGCGAAGGACTCTTCTGGGTCCTCTACTGGCTGGTGCGCTTCGCGATCGAGGTTCCGGTGCTCGGCGTGCCGCTGCTGATCTTCATCGTGGTCGTCTTCCTCCTCGGCACGCGCAAGGGTTGGTGGAAACACCAGGAGCGCGTCATCGAACGCGCGCGGCCACAGCGGCAGGCCTTCGTCTCGTCCGTGGTCGCGGGACAACTGAAGGAGCGCGACCCGGCCTTCGACGAGCGACGCTTCCTTGCGCGCGTCGAGAACGCCTTCCGCAAAGCGCAGTCGAGTTGGTGCGCGCAGAATCTGGAGCCGATCCGCAGCTTCGTGTCCGACGGCGTGTACGAGCGTTTTTCGCTGCAGATCGAAGAGCAGAAACTCGATGACTGGCGGCAGGGCATGGACAACTTGACCTGCGGGCCGCTTACGCTCCTGCACCTCGAGAGCGGAACGCACTTCGACACGCTTTCCGTGCGCATCGACTTCGGATCGCAGATCCATCGCCTGGAAATGGCCACGGGCAAGCGCATCTCCGGTTCGGAGTTGGAGCGCGGTTCGTTCGCCGAGTGCTGGAGCTTCGTGCGCCGCCGCGGTTCGCGATCGCAGGGCAAGGACGGCCTGATGGAAGGCATGTGCCCAAATTGCGGCGCGCCGCTCGCGATGAATCAGTCAGCGGTCTGCGGTCAATGCGATTGCCTGGTGCGCAGCGGACAATTCGACTGGGTACTTTCCGAGATCACACAGATGAGCGAGTGGCGGCCGACGCGCGCCGCTACGGTTCCAGGGCTCGCGGCCTTCATGGAAACCGACGAAGGGTTCGACGCGCAGATGCTCGAGGACCGCGCGTCGATCGCGTTCTGGCGCAAGTGCGCGGCCGATCGGCTCGGTCAAGTGGAGCCGTTGACGCGCCTTGCGACGGCGAAATTGTGCGAGGACTATGCAGCCAGGCTCGTGTCGAAGGGCCCTCAGACGCGCGTCTACATGTCCGATTGCGCGGTGGGCTCCGTGAACCTGCTGGCGGTACTCGCGGACTCTGCCGTCGATCGCGCCGTGGTCGAAGTCGTCTGGGACGGCCGACGCTCGAGCGTCGCACCGAACGGCAAACGCGTGCTCGAGCCCACGCGCACGCTGCGCCGCACGCTGCTCGTGTTCTCGCGCAAGTCCGGCGAACAGACGCGCCTCGACGACACGTTCACGACCGCGACCTGTCGCAGCTGCGGCGCCCACGACGCCGGCGGGACGAAGCCCGATTGCTCGTACTGCGGAGCGCCGCGCACGGGCGACGCTTCGACGTGGCTCGTGTCGGAAATCGCCAACCGCGGAACCAGCGACGCTGATCCGATCCTGGCGGAGATCGAGAAGTGCAAGGTCCAGCCGGAGTCTATTCCGCAGCTGATCGCGAAGTTGCGGCCGAGCCCCGAGTCAGCGGCGGGATTGCTGGAGTGGGCCGCGGTGCTCGTGCGCGCGGACGGCGCTGTGGACGAACGCGAACGGCGCGCTGTACACGCGCTCGCCAAACGGCTCGAGGTCCGGCCTGAACGCGTCGAGGACATCCTCGCCGAGGGCCGCGCGCCGATCGGCCCTGACGCGCGTGACCGCGAAGAAGCCCTGGCCTGGTTTGCCTCACTGGTCGAGCTCGCCTTCGAAGACGGTTCGCTGAGCCGCGTCGAGCGCGGCTTCCTGACCCAGGCCGCTGATCGCCTGAACATCAGCTACCGCGACAGCGAGCACGTGATCCGCTCGGCGCGCAAGCAACTCTATGGCGACTCGCTCGAAGCCCGGCGTGCGCCCGACCGCGGGAGCAGCGGCTGAGACCCCGCCGCAATGATGGGCCTTTTACGACCCATTACTGCGCTATTTAGGCGATTGTGGGACGCAAATAGGCCATTTTATCGCTTGCAAGGTCTGGCTGCGAGGCTAGGCTCAACCTGCGCCGCAAAAGTCCCGAATTGGCTCAGAAGAGGTGCAAGTGAGTAACATAAGTCTCAATACGGCGACGGACGCTGAAGTCATGCAGTTCCTGGGGCAGCGACTGCGCGCGCTGCGCGAGGCGCAGCAGCTGACTGCGATCGAGGCGGCGGCACAGACTGGGCTCGCACGGCGCACGGTTTATCGCGCGGAGCAAGGCCAGAACCCGACGCTCGAGACGCTGGTGCGCTTGCTGCGGCTCTACGGGCGGATCAGCGCGCTCGCGGAGTTCGCGCCTGAACCTGAGACCTCCCCCATGGCACTGATCGAGAGCGCCAAGGCTCGCCGCCGTGGTTGAGGTCAGCGCGCACGCCGAAGTGCGCATCTTCGGCGAGACCGTCGGCGCGGTCGCGGAACTGGACAACGGGCGCGTGCTGTTCGAATACGCCGACTCGTTCCGCGGCCGTGGGCTCGAGATTTCGCCGATCCACTTGCCGACTTCGCTGCGCGGTCCGATCGCCTTCGACGAGCTGCGCAAGAGCCCCGCCTTCGACGGCCTGCCCGGCGTGCTCGCGGACGCGCTGCCGGACACGTTCGGCAATCGCGTGATCCGCGCGTACTTTGCGGCACGCGGAGTGGCGGAGCGCGCGTTGAGTCCGGTGCAGCGCTTGCTCTACGTCGGAGAGCGAGCGCTCGGCGCGCTGAGCTTCCATCCCTCGACGAAGCTCCCGGCGCGGCCGGCCGAGATCGCATCGCTAGAACTCGCCGCGCTGGTGCGCGACGCGCGGCGCATTGTGCAGGGCGATCCCGCGATCGCGATCCCGGAAATCTATCGCATCGGCGCTTCGGCCGGTGGCATCCGCCCAAAAGCTCTGGTCCGCTTCCAGCCGAAGACGCGCACGATCCGCTCGGGCAATGCCGCGCACAAGGCAGGCGATGTGCCCTGCATCCTGAAGTTCGACGGCGTCGGCGACGGTTCGAGCGTCGATGCACTCGGACGGCCGCAGCCGTTCAATCGCATCGAGGCCGCCTACACCGAGATGGCCCGCGCGGGCGGCGTCGAGGCGACGGAGATCA
>JAYUOR010000069.1:0-5360 GCA_043760765.1 Planctomycetota bacterium
TCGTTCCGAGCGACATGTTCGCCATTGCCGCCACGCCCTGCGAGAACTGTGCAGCGTGGGGCGAGGGGTGGCATTCGATGCAAGTGCGCGCCGGCGGCGCCGGAGTTTGCTTGTCCATCGCTTCGAGCGCACGGTCCGTGTCTTTTGCGTGACACGCGCGACAATCGAGCGGTTCGTGCCCGCCGATCAACGGCAGATTTTTCTCGTGGTTCTCGGAATGCATCTCCTGCCAGGTGTTCTGTCCATGGCAGGAAATGCAACTGCTCGTCATCTGACCTTTGTGCGGATCCTCATGGCAGCTAGTGCACTCCTGTGCGAGACCGATGAAGCGCGCGCCGCCCTTCTGCAGCACGGGTAGCTCTGCATTGGCGTGGCACTCGACGCAACCGAGCTCGAGGTGCTTGCCCGCCATCGTCCAGCCGATGCGCTCGTGATCGAAGGCTGCGGGATCGGGAACTCCCGCGAGCACGAAGCTTTGGCGATTGACGATCGCGAACGATGCGCCGTGGTGCTCGCTGTGACAACTCGCGCAGGCGTTGGCCACGCCGGCTTTGATCACGCCGTGCAGTCCTTTGCGTTTCGCGATCTGTTCCTCGATCGGCGTGTGACACTCCAGGCACGATTCGGTCATGTTCGAGAACAGACCGCCGTGGCACTGGCTGCAGCTTTCTCCGCCGTCGATTTTCTCGTCGCGCGCGTGCACGGTCGTCACCAGGCCGGGCGAAGTACGCCGCAGATCGACGACGGCCATGCCGACGACCACGGCGAGCGAAACGACCGCGATCCAGAAATGGGCGCTTTTGATCCTCACGGATCCCTCAGTCGGACAATCCCTGCGTGTACGTGAGGATGTAGGCGACGTGCAGGACCAGGAGTAGGACCATCAGGGCTGCGACCCAGTCGACAGCCGTGATCCAGGCCCCAATGCCCCCCTTCGTCAATGCGTCGCATGGGCCGCCCGGCCGGTGCCTGGATCCCGGTCGGCCGTACTCGGCCGACCGGGTGCCTGGCACCGTACGGGCGAGCCAAACCAGTCAGTTGACAGCGCACGCCGAGCATCGCACGTGGTTACCCTGTGCCGCATGGAGTTCGGCCGGTTCCTAGACGTCATCCGCGCTTTCGAGAGCGCCAAGGTCGATTACATTCTCGTCGGCGGAGTCGCGGTCAACTTGCACGGCATCGTGCGCGCCACGGAGGATATCGATTTCTTCTTGCGCCCGGATCCACAGAACATCGAGCGGCTCAAGGTCGCGCTTCGCTCGCTGTGGAACGATCCGCAGATCGAGGAGATTCGCGTCGAGGACTTCTCAGACTATCCCACCCTGCGCTATGGCCCACCTGGTGAGGAACTCGTGATCGACATCCTCACGAGATTGGGCACTGCCTTTCGATTCGAAGATCTCGAGGCGGAGAGGTTGACCGTTGAAGGCGTGACGATCAAAGTTGCCACGCCCGAAACGCTGCTGCGGATGAAGCGGAATACGATCCGGCCGATCGACAAGGCGGACGCCGCGGCACTCGCGCGGATCTTCAAGCTTGGGGAAGTCTGATGGGGCTGCAACGCTTCCGCGACTTCGAAGAGGCTCGTCGCGCGCTGTGGATCGAGCGCGGCGACCCGCAGCTTGGGCCGCGAATTCGCAGCCTGTGGGCCTTTGCCCGCCGGCTAGCTCCGGGGGCTGCTCCGCGGGGTCTCCGCAGATTTCGTTCGCCCGAGGAAGCTGGTCTGGATCGCGACACCTGGATCGAACTGCGCGCTCGAACGCTGCGCGAGACGCGGCGCACTCCCTGATCGCGCCAGCGTGTCTGCAGGCATCGGGCTTTCGCGCTCAAAGGCGAGCAAGCCGAGCGCCCCTGCCCCACGGATCCCTCAGTCGGACAATCCCTGTGTGTACGTGAGGATGTAGGCGACGTGCAGGACCAAGAGCAGGACCATCAGGGCTGCGACCCAGCGGTGGAGGTAGCGCCAGGTGTTCAAGACGGCGCGCAGGTCTTCCAGGTGGGCGGCGGCCAGGGCGCTCTTGTGCGCCTGGCGTGCCAGGAGCAGGACCTCGTCGATGCGCGCCTGGGGGAGGCCCTCGGCGCGACCAAGTTCGGCCATGCGCTTCAGTCTGCGGCGCAGCTCGCGCTGTCCGAAAATCAGGGCGCCCACCCGGCCGAGGAACGAACTTTTCCATTGTCGGTCTTCGATCAACTGCGCGAGTTCGCGGCGCACGCGCTCCAGGAAACCGCGCTCCTGAACCTCCCAGTGTTCGACGAACTGATCTACGCGCGCGCGCACTTCCTCCAGGGCGAGTTCGCGCCCGTTCGCTGCCCGAGGCACCCAGGCGTAGAAGTAGCGGCCGATCGCGCCGGTGACGAGCAACAGGGCCAATGCCCACAGCGCGTGCCCTCCCACCGTGTCGCGCGGACTCATCGCCGCGTGCAACATCGCCGCGAGCAGCGCGACGATGCCCGTGACCATGTGACTGTTCATCCACGCCTGCAGCGAACCCATGCGCTGGAAGCGGCCGCCGTTGCGTCGCACGAGATACAGCAGATTGAACGCAACCATCGCGGTCGCGCCAATGCCCAGGCCAAGGCCGACTCCGCGGCCAGAGCGCAGCCAGGCATGGCGCACGTCCTCGGCGCGCTGTTCGGGCGCAAGCATGTAGTAGTCGATGTTCCACAATGCAAAGACGAGCGCGACGAGCGCGAGCGCGAAGGCCACGCCCAGCGCGGGCAAGAGACCGGTGCCCTGTTCTTGCAGCGGGGCGACCGGCTCGCGCAACGTCGGATCGAAGGAAACGCCGGCGCGCTCGAGACGCTCGAAGGGCGCAATCCCACCGGCCATCACGAACACTTCGTCGTTGGCCAGTGCTTCGCGCCGCGCACCGCCTACGGCCCTTTCGTCGAATTCGAGCACGACTTCGTCGCTCTCGATAGAAACGATCTGACTGTAGTGCGCGACGGCCAGACGTTTTTCCTGCAGCGCGATTTGCAGACGCGCTTCATTGCGCTTGCGGATGCGGTTGAACTCGCCCTGGCGATAAGAGAGCGTGACCGAATTGCCCGGCTGTTCCGCGAGCGCCAGTGCACTCTCGACCGCGCTGTCGCCGCCACCGACGACGACAAGCCGCCGACCGGTGTACGAGTTTGCGTCGAGCAGGCTGTAGGCGACTTTCGGCAGCTCTTCGCCGGGCACGTCGAGCTTGCGCGGCGTGCCGCGCCGTCCGATCGCGAGACAGACGTGCCGCGCATGGTGCACGCCGACACTGGTGTGCACACGGAAAGTTCCGTCGGGCGCGCGCTCCACGCCCTCGAGCGTCTCGCCGCTGTGCAGCGGCAGCTCCTGTTCTTTCGCGACGCGTTGCCAGAGCTCGACCAGCTCTTCCTTGGTGAACTCAATGCGCCCGAGCAGACCGTGCAACGGCAGCTCGACCGGCTGCATCAGGACGAGCTTGCGCCGCGGGTACTTCGCCACGGTGCCGCCCGCGCCGGATTCCTGGTCGATGGTCACGAAGTGCAAGCCGTGGCGCTTGGCTTCCAGCGAACAAGCCAGTCCCGCGGGCCCGGCACCGACGACGCACAGGTCGAGCAGCTCCTCGCCGTCGCCGCGCGCGCCGTCGTTGACGCGTCGCGCGATTTCGGCCGCGACGCTGGTGCCTTGCAGGATCGCGTTTTTGATCAGCGCGTGAGCCGTGATTTCTCCGGCGAGGAAAAGGCCGGGAGATCCGATCGCTTCGAGTTCATGGGTCAGCGCGGGCACGTCGCGGCGCTCTTCCAGGTTCGCAAGCGTGACCGTGATCGCGCCCACGGGACACTCGCGTTCGCAGGCCGCGTGCCCGACACAGCGCGCGCCGTTGACTACGACGGCTTGACCGTGCACGAGTTCGAGCACACCCTCTTCGGGGCAGGCCGCGACGCAAGTCCCGCAGCCCAGGCAGCGCGAGAGATCGACGACCGGATGTTGCAGCTGCGCCTTGTCGGCGCCCGAACGCACGGCGCGCTCACGCTGCGACACACGCGCTTGCATGCGCGCAAGTTCATTGCGCCGGGCGAACGCGACGAGCAGCGCGACGCCGAGCACGAGCACCAGGGCTACCAGGACAGTCCAGCTCATGGGGTCATGGGCCGCGCGGCGCCGGCAGTAGCGAAACGCGCCGTGCGAGCGCAAATGCGCGCGCGCGACGCGTTGCGACGCGCTCGCGAATTCCTAGTGATTGCCGCCTTCGCCTGGTTTGGCCGGAGCCGGTTTGGCCGACGCCGCAGGATTGGATTCAGGCGTGACCGGCAAGGATGTCGGTTGCGTCGAGCCTTGCACGCCGGTTTGCCCCTCGGGCGCCTCGATCGGATTGGCCGGAGCCGCCGGAGCGGTCGGATTGGCGCCGGCGCGCGGGCGGCGACGCGCGGGCGCTGTCGTCGTGTTCGCTGCATTCTCCTCCGGCACGCCTGCTTCGTTGCCAGTGTCCGAGATCGGATTGGGCAAGTGACGGGCCGGCGGCGCGGTCGCGACCTTCTCGGCGGGTGCCGCGGGAGCCGCGGGCGCATCGAGCTGTCCACGCAGCGCGCCCGAGGCGATGTACTGCTTCGAAGCGTTGACGCAGACGTTCAGGCGCCGGCCAAGGTCGCGGGCTTGACTGGTCAACGCAGGCACTTGTGCTGCGATCACCGAGACTGCCGCGGCGTTGAAGTCGTGCTCCAAGAACAGCGCCTGGTCACTGAGATCCGAGTTGAAGGCGTTGATGGAAACCAGCGCCGCGACCGCCGCGTCGTGCACTTCCGAGTAGCGCGAGCGCGTTTCGGCCAGACGCGCCTGGCTTTGCTGGCGCAGGTTGGTGTTGCCGAATTTCTCCAGATCCTTGGTCCAAGCTTGGAAAACTTCGTCGGCCGTGCTCTTCATCGGCTCGACGCTCTGCTCGAGTTTCTTGGCCTGAGTCTTCGATTCGTCGATCTTCTTGACCAGGTCCGCGTACACGAGCATCGGATCGCCCTTGAAATCCGGCGCGACGACCGTGCCGAGCGCATCGAAGGCCGCGCTGGCTTTTTCGCGTGAGACCAAAGCTTCGACCTGCACCTGTTCGACGCGACTCAGCAGATCATCGACCCGGCTTAGACCATCGCTCTTCTCGCCGCTCATGCACGACGAGAAACCCAGGACCAGGGGAAGGACCAAAGCGAATCCGGCGGCGAGTTGGCGGCGCATGCAAAGCCTCGTGTTTCGTGACACAGACGGGTGAGGCGCAATCGGCGCCTCTCCTCTGCCGGCAGTGTTCGACTGCCGTAAGCACGGTTCTTGAGCCGCAAAGCGCTGGAATCAGCCCGCGCAGCGGGCCCCGGGCCCGGACCGCGCCTCCCGAACCGAGCCCGGTGATCCCGCGGCG
>JAYUOR010000070.1:0-5358 GCA_043760765.1 Planctomycetota bacterium
CCCGCTCGAGGGAGCGCTGGTAGCAATTCTCGGGCACAGTCCGGTGTCCTGGTCTCCTGAGCCGCGCGATTCCACAGCGTTGCTCGATGCGACGACGGCTTGCGCCGGAGCGTTCCGTTTCGAACTCCCTCCCGGCAAGTACGTGCTCCAAGTTTGCGAAGGCAAGATCGAAGTCTTCCGCGTCGTCGAAGCGCCGACGCTCGCGCCGTTGATCGTTGATCTCGACCAGCTCGGGGCGATCAATGTCGAAGTCGTCGACCAGACCAACACGCCGCGCAAGTCCCACGTGGTCGCGCTGCGCGGCGTCGACGGTCGAACGGTCGGCGGCACGACGAACGACAGCGGCGTCGTGGTGTTCGACAGTCTGCCCGCGGGTGAATACAGCCTGTACACCGCCAATGTGAGCCCGAGCAGCAGTTTCCCGGACGCCCCCAACAAGACTGTCGAGCTTGCCGAGGGCCGGCGCATCGACGTGCAAATCGAGACTCTTGCCCCGACGACATCACGCCATGCCCGAATCGTCGCCCGAGGTACCACGGACTACAGCGCTTGGCGCGCGCGCTACAACTATTCCGACTGGAGTGAGGTCGGCGCTGACGGAACGATTCCGCAGGAGCTCTCCCCGGACGAGTGGGAACTCGCAATCCGCGCTCCTGACGGCCGCGCATGGGGCCTGTACGTTCCCAAGACCGCGCCGGATGGATACGTGATCGACCTTGAGCCCGGCGATGCGCGCCTCGAGGGCGAAGTCGTCGACGGAGAGCAGCAGCCCATGGCCGGTGTCACGGTCACGGTCCTGTCGCGGTCCCTCGATACCTCGAAGTCCCTGAACGTGAGCACAACCACGGATGCAGACGGCCGATTCGGACTCGGTGGACTGAGTGCGGGCCCGTGTTCACTCCGATTCGAAGCTGAGAATGGTCAGCTCAAATCGCTGAGCTTCACGCCCAGCGCCCCCGCTTCAAACACGCCTGAATGGTTGCGCATCGAACTCTCGACTCCATTGGAAAGCGTGCTCCTGAGCGGCACAGTCCGCGATCGCTCGGGCAAAGCCCGCGGCGATCTCATGCTGTTCGCAACAGCTTCCATGCCCCAGCCCCAAGGCGTCTTGCGCTTGACTTCCTCGAACTACTTCACGCGCACCGACAGCGACGGCCACTATCAACTTCAGGTAGCGCGAGCAGCGACGATCCGGCTCGCCGTGGAGCCGCCCGACGGAGGAAAACCGCTCGCCGAACGCGAACTTGCCGACGACGGCTCGCCAGCGCGAACCATCGACTTCACGCTCGACTAGCGCACCGCGCCGACGCGCGAGAGCGGCCACAGCCGCACTTCGACGCGACCGCGCACGTAGTCCATCGGCACTTGCCCGAATTCGCGGCTGTCCGAGGAGCGCGGGCGATTGTCACCAAGTACAAAGTAATGCGCCGGAAGCACGCGCACTTGCACGCGCGACAGCGGATCTGCACTGGCGACATACGGCTCGTGCAGTTCTTCGTCGTTGACCCACACGCGGCCGTTCTCGATCGTGATCTCGTCGCCGGGCAGACCGATGATGCGCTTGATGTAGTCGAGCGATGGATCGAGCGGATACTTGAGTACGACCACGTCGCCGCGCTTCACGGTGCCGAGCATGTACGCAAAATGGTCGACGACGATGCGGTCGCCGTCGTGGATGCCAGGCGCCATCGAACTTCCGCGCACCACGGACACGTTGAATAGCGCGATGTAACACAGGAAGCCGAGGCAGGAGACTTGCGCCCAGGCGAGTTGCTTCTTCCAGCGCGACTGGCGCACCAGGGGCCGCCCTGTCGGCATGGGTTCGCCGGTCGCGAGCAGCAGACCCGCGGACATTGCCTGCGCTTGGATCCCCTCGATCGAAGGAGCGGGAAGTGCAGGCGCCGGTTCGATGCCCGGTGCCGTGCTCTCGAGCCCCTGCCCGTCGAGAACGTCAAGCTGCGCCGCGGAATGCGACCCACCGCTCGCTGCATGGGGACCATCGGGATCTAGGCTCACCCGCCGATCTTCGACGGCGCTCACCCGGCGTCTTGAGACGCGCCTGCGTCAATCGCGGGCAAAGCGGCCTTCCCCAGGGCCCCCACATTGCGGGGCCCGCGCCGTGGGCGTGGCGCGCCTAGATCGCGAAGAACCTTCGCGCCGGGCTTGGGGCCTTCGAGCTTGCTACGCTCCGGGGATGGCCCATGCGAAAGACCTACCGCGCCGGGCGTCGCTGAGCGCGCTGCTGCTCTGCGCCGCCGCCTGCCAGTCGACCCAATCCCGCGCTCCGCTCGACGAGCTGCGCACCGCCGGCACGCCGACGCTGCAGGAGATCTTCCTGCTGCCCGGCCTGCAGGGCCGCGCGCCGCGGATCGAGCAATTCAGCGCCGATGGACGCTGGGTGGTATTCCACTTCAATCCTATGGCTTTCGCGGCGGACGGCACGCGCACGATCCCCGAAGAGCGCTCGCTGCGCATCCAATCCACGCTTGCGCCACAGACGACCAACTTCGAGGGCCTGCGGCTCGAGGATCTCCTGCCGCAACGCGCTGCTGTCGCGGGCGAAGAGCAGTCCAAGCGCGCCAAGGAAGTCGACATCGCCATGTCGCATCACGGAACGCACTTGCTCGCGCTGCGCGAGAGAGAGTTGTTCTTGCTCGATGCACCGGCGGATCCCAGCGGATCCTGGAACGTGCGCACGATTCTGCGCGCCCAGGACGACAGCGAGCTCGCGAAACTCGCCGGACCGCGTTTCAGCGACGACGACAGCGCGGTGCTCGTGACGATCGCCCAGGATCTTTGGATGTTCAAGGTCGCGACGGATGCCGCGCGTCCCTGGCCCATGTCGTTGGCCGATGGCACGAATCTGACGGCGACGATCGACGGCGAGCCTGGGCGGCTGGCATTCTCACGCGACCTCAAGGTGGTCTTTGCGCGCGAACCGGCCGTCGGCGCCATCGACGTTCCCGCGACCGAATCGACGCCGGCTTCTCATCGCCCGGCCCAGATTCTGTGGCGCGAGACGGGCAAGGCGGTCGAGCTCGAGGGCATGGCCGAGTTCAAGACCGTCGAGAACACTTCGCTCTCGCCCGACGGCCGCTTCGTGCTTGCCGCGGTTCCAGACCGCACGAAGGACCCGGCCCCGACGGTGATCCCCGACTACCTTTCGCCGCGCGTCAGCACGCGTGAGGGCCGGCGCGAGCTCGCCGACGATTCACCGTCGCCGCGCCAGATCTACCTCTGGAACACCGAGAGCGGCGCGCGCAGCGATCTTTCGCTCGGCGAAGGCGACGTGTTCTGGCAGCGCATGATCGGCTGGGCGCCGCAACCGTCCCCGGATTCGCCGGCCCGGCTCGCGCTGGCGCGGCTCTCCGAAGACTTCCGCACACTCGAAACCTTCCTATGGAGCGAGGCGAGCGGACTGATCCAGGTCATGGTCGATCGCAACGAACGCTGGATCGGCGGACCGCTGGACCGCGCGCGCTGGTCGAGCGACGGACGCAGCCTGATCTTCGGCTCGGAGTCCTTCCCAGCCTCGACGCTGCCCGGGCGAGCACAATTGTTCGCCTTCGACGTGGCCACGGGCAGCGTGCGTCAACTGACGACGGTTTCGGGTGAAGTCAATTCCTTCGACCTCTCGCGCGACGGCAGCATTGTCTTCAGCTACTGCAACGCGGACTCGCGGGATCGCAACCATGTGGCCTGCATTTCGCCCGCGGGCGTCGTTCGCGACATCGCCGCGCCGATCGGCTTCGATGACGACCCGCAGATCGCAGCGGACTCCAGTCAGGTCGTCTTCACCCACGGGCGCATGTTCCAGCCGCGCGAACTGTGGAGCGCCGACGCGAACTCGAATCAGTCGGCACACGTCCTGACGCGCACGACGCCGCCGGAATTTGCGCGGCGCGACTGGATCCATCCGGTCCTCTTCGAAGTCGATGGCGAGCGCGGCGCGAGGGTGCGAAGTCACGTCTTCCTGCCGCGCTCGAGCTCGATCGAAAACCCCGACCGCGCGCGCGGCTGCGTCGTGTTCATCCACGGCGCGGGATATCTGCAGAACGTCACCGATTCGATGACCGAGTACGAGCCCAACTTGATGTTCCACTCGCGGCTTGCGGGCATGGGCTACGTCGTCGTCGACGTCGACTACCGCGGCAGCGCGGGATACGGCCAGGATTTCCGCACCGCGGTGCAATTCCACCTTGGCGGATTGGAATTGAAGGACATCGACGCAACGCTCGATGAACTGGCCAGGCGCGGCGTGATCGATCCCAAACGTGTCGGCTGCTACGGCGGCTCCTACGGCGGTTTCCTGACGCTGATGGCCCTGTTCACCGAGGGCCAGCGCTGGAGCGCCGGCGCCGCGCTGCGCTCGGTGACTGATTGGCGCACGTATCACCCCGGCTACACGCAACCGCGCCTGGGCCGGCCGTCAACGCACGCGGAGGCGTACACGCTCTCGTCGCCGATCGATCACGCCGAAGGACTGACGAAACCGTTGCTCCTGCTGCACGGAATGATGGACTCGAACGTCTTTGCGCAGGACACCATCCGCTTGATGGAGAAACTGATCGACCTCGGCAAGGACTTCGAGGTCATGCTCTACCCAAGCCAGAACCACGCGTTCACCGACGGCGCGCACTGGCTGGACGAGTACAAGCGCATCGAGCATTTCTTGATGGAGCACCTGGGCGCGCCGTAGAAGAGACTGCAAGATTCTTTCGAGCTGCCAGCCTCGCTTGTCCGCAGCACGAATTTCGACTTGGGCTGCGCGGCGGCTTTCGCGCCAAGGCTGGCCGTGCGCTGCCGTCAGTGAGCGCCCTCAATCCCGTCGATCACCCGCGCCCACGGCTCGCAGATTGCGTGGAAGTCCGCGCTGGACAGCGGCGATGCCACGGCGGCTGCCACATCCGTCCACACGAAGCGCAGAGCCGCGTCACTCGGATCGAGCGATACGGCACTGAACGCGACAAGGTGTCGCCCGTCGGGGCTTGGATGACTGAAACGAACATGCTGCGGCTGTGCGGAGTCTCCGAATCTGAGTTCACCGTGGGCGACCTCCTCGCCGTCCAGCTTCACCCTCCAGGCAACGGCGCCGCGCCTGCCCGCCTGACGTCGCGGAGGCTCGGGCGTGAACGACAGCGGCGAGTCGGACGGCAGCTCCAGCGTGAAGATGAGCTCGGAGGGGACTCTCTGCTGCAGAGTTCCGCTGGCGAACTGGTAGTCCTTTCCGAGCACCGCAGCGGGAGAGCCGGGGCCCGTGATAGGGTCTTGAAGCTCGAAGGGATCGCGGAAGTGGGAGTGGCCTGACCGTGCGATCTGGCTGTCGGAACGCGCGTACAACGCATAGGCGTGAGCCTG
>JAYUOR010000071.1:0-2152 GCA_043760765.1 Planctomycetota bacterium
TCCAAGTTCCTTCGATGAATCCATGACGATCGCCGAGCCTCTCCAAGTCATCGCCCAAGACGGCAGCGTCAACGGCTTCACGCTCGATCTCTCGAACGAGCAGCTCTTGCACTGCTACCGCACGATGCAAAGCGTGCGCGCCTTCGACGACATCTGCATGAAGCTGCAGCGTTCCGGTCGCATCGGCTTCTCGATTCCCAACAAGGGCGTCGAGGCTTGCCAGGTCGGCGCGGCGAGCGCGCTGGAAAAGACCGACTGGATCTTTCCGAGCTACCGCGACTTCGGCATGGCCCTGTACCACGGCGTCAAGCCCGTGGACATGATGCACAACATGTTCGGCAACGACCGCGACAGCGCGCGCGGCCGCCAGATGCCGGTGCACTTTTCTTTCGTCAAGCCGATCCACTTCGTCTCGATCAGCTCGCCGATCGGCACGCACATCCCGCAGGCGGTCGGCACGGCCTACGCGATGAAACTGCGCGGCGAAAAAAACGTCTGCCTGACGAGCTTCGGCGACGGCGGCACATCGAGTCTTGGTTTCCACTCAGGCATGAACTTCGCCGCGGTCTGGAAAGCGCCAGTGGTTTTCCTGTGCCAGAACAACGGTTATGCGATCTCTTGCCCAAGCGAAGAGCAGACTGCGTCGGAGAGCTATGCCGTAAAAGCCGTCGCCTACGGAATGCCCGGCGTGATCGTCGACGGCAATGATCTGTTGGCGGTGCGCAAGGTCGTCAAGGAAGCCGTCGATCGCGCGCGCTCCGGCGGCGGGCCGACGCTGGTCGAAGCGCTGACCTTCCGCATGGGCGGCCACTCGACCTCCGACGATCCGACGCGCTACGTGCCCAAGGAACTCGTCGAGAGTTGGGCCAAGAAGGATCCGCTGGCGCGATTCGAGCGTTTCCTCGCTTCGCGAAAACTGTGGACGCCCGAAAAGGGTGCCGCGATTTACGCCGAGTGCCTGGCCGAGATCACAGCCGCGGTCACGGAGGCCGAAGCGACGGCTGCGCCCGCGCTCGAATCGATTTTCTCCGACGTTTACGCGCAGATTCCCGCGCACATCCGCCGTCAAGGCCAAGCCGCTTTCGATCTTGCAGCGCGCGTCGGCGACGCTTCTGCGGGCGGCGGCAAGTTCCCGCTCTAGGTTTTTTCATGCCCACACTGACTCTCGTTCAAGCGGTCAACGACGCGCTGAAGACCGCCATGCGGCGCGACCCGACCGTGATCCACTTCGGCGAGGACGTCGGCCCCAAGGGCGGCGTGTTTCTCGCGTCCGACGGCTTGACCAAGGAATTCGGCAAAGCGCGCAACTTCGACACGCCGCTGTCGGAGGACGGCATCATCGGCGCCGCGATCGGCATGGCGATGAACGGTCTGCGGCCCGTGGCCGAAATCCAGTTCCAGGATTTCATTTTCCCGGCCTTCGATCAGATCGTCAGCGAAGCCGCGAAATTGCGTTATCGCTCCGGCGGTCAGTACACCGCGCCGATGGTGATCCGCACGCCCTACGGTGGCGGCATTCGCGGCGGGCTCTACCACAGTCAATCGGGCGAAGCGTATTTCTGCCACACGCCCGGCCTGAAGGTCGTCGTGCCGTCGACGCCCGAGGACGCGAAGGGACTCTTGCTGGCCTCGATCGAGGATCCCGATCCCGTGTTGTTCCTCGAACCCAAGGCGCTCTATCGCCAGGTGAAGGGCGAAGTGCCCGAGGGTTACTACACGACGCCGCTGTCGACGTTGCGCACGGTGCGCACCGGCAAGGACGTTACGGTCTTCTGCTACGGCGCGATGGTGCCCGTGTGTCAGAAGGCCGCCGAGCAAGCCGCCGAGAAAGGCATCGATTGCCTGATCGTCGACCTGCGCACGCTGTTGCCGCTCGACGAGGAAGGCGTCTTGGAAGCCGCCAAGCAAACCGGCCGCGTGGTGATCGTGCACGAAGCGCCGCGCTTCTGCGGATTCGGCGCCGAAATCTCCGCGATGATCGCGGAGAACATCATTGAGTACATGGAAGCTCCCGTGGCGCGCGTCACGGGCTTCGACACGCCTTTCCCCAACACGCTCGAACACCACTACATGCCGGATGCGCGGCGCGTGCTCGATGCGATCGAACACGTCGGCAAGTACTAAGGAACTGACGCACATGGCACTCGAATTC